>DAIUEL010000050.1:0-11325 GCA_036845145.1 Rhodanobacteraceae bacterium
TCGGCATCGGCGGCTGGAACTTCGCGCCATGGCGCGACAACTTCTACCCGAAGGGCTTGCCGCAGCGCCGCGAACTCGAATACGCCAGCCGCCACCTGGCGACGCTCGAAATCAACAGCACGTTCTACCGCGCGCAGACGCCGAAGATCTACGCGAAATGGCGCGACGACACGCCGTCCGGTTTCGTCTTTTCGCTGAAGGCGCCGCGGCAGGTCGCCGAGGTGCGCAAGCTCGCGGGCGCCGGCGCGCAGGTCCGCGGATTCCTGTTCGGCGGGCTGGCCGAATTCGGCGACAAGCTGGGGCCCATCGTGTGGCAGTTTCCGCCGTCGCGGAAGTTCGAACGCGATGATTTTGCGGCGTTCCTCGACCTGCTGCCACGCGAGTTGAACGGCCGTCCACTGCGGCACGCGCTGGAAGTGCGGAACGAAACCTTCCTGTGCGAGGCATTCCTGGAACTCGCACGCGCACGCGGTGCCGCGTGCGTGTTCACCGATTCCCGCGAGTACCCGAATTTCGCCGACCTCACCGGCGATTTCGTGTATGCGCGCCTGATGCGCAGCCGCGAGTCCGAGCCCGACGGCTATCCCGCGAGGGAACTGGATGCGTGGGCCGGGCGCGTGCAGGCGTGGCACGACGGCGGCGCGCCGGACGACCTGCCGCGGGTTGCAGATGGTGACGAGTGGACTTCCGTGCCGCGCGATGTATTCGTCTATTTCATCAGCGCAGCCAAGGCACGCAATCCGGCTGCGGCCATGGCGCTGCAAGGACGAACCAAGTGAAGCGATGCGTCGCCGCGTGCGCGGCCGCGATCCTGCTGGGTGGATGCGCGAGCGTCCCGCCGCCGAAGCCACCGGCCGCACATCCTCCGCAGCCGATCACACGGCCCGCCTCGCCGGTCCCGAACGCCGCTTCGCCGCGCTACGCGCCATCCTCGCTGGCGGATGGCATCGATGCATTCGTGTCGCAGCCGCGCTTCGCACGCGCGCAGTGGGGCATCGACGTGGTTTCGCTGGACAGCGGCGCAACGCTGTACAGGCACAACGCGGACGCGTTGTTCCTGCCCGCTTCGAACGCCAAGCTCTACACCGCGGCATTGGCGCTGCAGGCGCTCGGCGCGGGCGCGCGGTTTTCCACCACGTTGTACGCGACCGCCGCACCGCGCGCGGACGGCAGCGTGCCGGGAGACCTGATCCTTTACGGCGGCGGCGATCCGTCGCTCGGCGATCGCAACGTTTCGCCCGATTGGGCCGATCGCCTTGCCGGCGCCCTCGCCGCGCGGGGCGTGCGGCGCATCCGCGGTGACCTGGTCGCCGACGACACGTATTTCGCCGGGCCACCCTTCGGGGAAGGCTGGGAAGCGCTGGACCTGCAGGCCGGCTACGGCGCCGGGGCCGGCGCGCTGGGCGTGCAGGACAACGTGCTGCACGTGCAGGTCGCGCGCGAAGGCGCGCGCTGCTGCGCGGTGACGATCCTGCCATCGCATTCCGGGATGCGCGTGGTGAACCTCACGGGCACCGCGGCGCCACTGAACCTCTACCGGCCGCCCGGTTCCGACGTGCTGTATGCGAGCGGCAGCTTGCGCCCGGGCACGCCGCGCGCCACGTTCATGCGGTCGGCGCCCGACGGCGCATTGTTCGCGGCCAACCTGCTGCGCGAGGCGCTGGCGCAGCGCGGCATCACATTGGCCGGCAGCGTGCGGGTGGTGCACTGGCCGCAAACGGATCCGGCGCTCGCCCGCAACCCGATCGAAATCGCCAGCATCCCTTCGCCGCCGCTGTCGCAACTGCTCGTGCAGATGATGAAGCACTCCGACAACCGCTACGCGCAGATGCTGCTGCAGCAGGTCGGTGTCGCCACCGCACGCACGGGCGCGTGCGCGGATCGCGCGGGCCCGCCGCAGACCAGTGCCGAATGGGGAACCTGCGCGATGCGCGCATTCCTGGCCCGTATCGGCACCGGCAAGGACGAGGTCGCGCTGGACGACGGCGCGGGCTTGTCGCGCCAGGATCTCGTCACCCCGGCCGCCACCGTGAAACTGCTGGCATGGGTTGCGCGGCAGCCGTTCGCGAACGTGCTGCGCGATGCGCTTCCGGTCGCGGGCATCGACGGCACCCTGGAGTACCGGATGCGCGGCAGCGCCGCCGCCGACAACGTGCAGGCCAAGACCGGCACGCTGTCACACGTCTACACCTTGTCGGGGTTCGTCACCAACGCGGCCGGCGAGCGGCTGGTATTTTCGCTGCTGCTGAACCGCTACCTGCGTCCCACCGACGACGCCGGGCGGCATGTCCGGCCATCGCCGCAGTCGGACCTGGACGCAATCGCCACGATACTGGCAGGCAGTGGGTTGAATTGATGCGCCACATCGTCCGCGCCGGTTGTTGCGCGCGCGCCGCAAACCATGGGTTCAGCGCTGCACGAGCGCCGACTCGATCGCGTCGCACAGTTCCTCGATGCCGAACGGTTTCAGGATGAATGCCGCGTCGGCGAGTTCGGCCGGCAGGCTTTCGCGCCGGCCCGACGCGAACAACACCGGACAATCGGGCCGCGCTTCGCGCACGCGTCGCGCGAGTTCCATGCCCGACATGTCCGCCAGTCCGAGGTCGGCGATGAGCACGTCGAAATCGTTGCGCGCCGCAAGCTGCAGCGCTTCGGCGCCGCCGGACGCCAGCAAGGCCCTGAAGCCCCTGGCCTGCAGCAACTCGCCCAGCGCGTCGCGCACCATGTCCTCGTCGTCGCACAGCAGCACGGTCCGCGAGAGCACACGCGGTGGCGGCGACTCGACGCCGTGCGCCAATTTCGCGATGGCGGCCTGGGTCTGGTTGGCCAGCACGTGGCGCAGCTTGCGCGCCAGCGCCTCGCGGCTGTAGGGCTTGCTCAGCAATTCCACGCCTTCGTCGAGGCGGCCGTGGTGGACGATGGCATTCTGCGTGTAACCCGACGTGTACAGCACCGCCAGGTTCGGCAGCCGGTCGCGCGCCTTGCGCGCCAGTTCGGGGCTCTTGAGCGGGCCCGGCATCACCACGTCGGTGAAAAGCAGGTCGATCGGGACGCCGCTCTCGACGATGGTCAGCGCCGCATTGGCGTCCCGCGCCTTCAGCACCGCATAGCCAAGGTCCGCCAGCGTCGCCACCGCCAGCTCGCGCACCGCATCGTCGTCCTCGACCACCAGTACCGTTTCGGTACCGCCGCGGACCGGCCTGCCCTCGTCGGAAACCAGCAGGTCTTCGGACTCGTTCGAGCGCGGCAGGTACAGCTTGAAGGTCGTGCCATGGTCGACTTCGCTGTAGACCTTGATGTGGCCCGACGACTGCTTGACGAAACCGTACACCATGGAAAGCCCGAGCCCCGTGCCCTGGCCTTCCGCCTTGGTGGTGAAGAACGGCTCGAAAATCTTCTCGATCAGTTCCGGCGCCATCCCGCAACCGGTATCGGTGACGGCCAGCATCACGTACTGGCCCGCGCTGACATCGGCGTGCCCGTCCGCGTAATCCTGATCCAGGAACGCGTTGCCCACCTCGATCGTCAGTCGGCCCTCGCCGCCCATCGCGTCGCGCGCGTTGATCGCGAGGTTCAGCAGCGCGCTTTCGATGTTGCTGCGATCCACCAGCGTGTTCCACAAACCGCCCGCCACCAGCGTTTCCAGCTCGATGCCTTCGCCCAACGCGCGGCGCAACATGTCGCCCATGTCGCGCACCAGCCGCCCGATATTGATGACCTTGGGCGAAAGCGGCAGGCGCCGTCCGCAGGCGAGCAACTGCGCCGCCAGCTTGGAACCTTGCCGCACGCCTTCCAGCGCGTTGCCGATGCGCCGTTCCGCCGACGGTTCCCGGCTGAACTGCTCCGCCAACAGGTGCAGGTTGCCGCCGACCACCTGCAGGATGTTGTTGAAGTCGTGCGCAATGCCGCCGGTGAGCGTGCCGATCGCCTCCATCTTCTGCGCGCGGTGCAAGGCGTCCTCGGCGGCCGCGCGACGTGCGATTTCCCGTTGGACGATTACTTCGAATTCCACGACATTGGATTGCAGCGTCTCGCGTGCGCGCACGATGTCGTCGATGTCGGTGGTGGTGCCGAACCATTCGGTGATGTTGCCATCCTCGTCGCGGATCGGCGTACCGCGGGCTTTGAACCAGCGGTAGCTGCCATCCGCGCCGCGCAGCCGGTAATCCACGTCGTAGAGGTGCTTCTGCTCGACCGCGCTGCGCCATTCCGCAGCGGCGTGTTCGCGGTCATCCGGGTGCACGGCATCCAGCCATCCGCTGCCCATGTGCGCGCCCGGGTCGAGGCCGGTATAGGCCTGCCACTGCGGGCTGTAATAACGCGCGCCGCCCTCCGGGCACGTGGTCCAGATCAGTTGCGGCAAGGTTTCGATCAACGTGCGGTAGCGGTACTCGCTCGCGCGCAGGGCGCTGGTGATCCGGTGGCGATCGGTGATGTCGCGGATGGTGACCGACACGCACAGCGGCTCGCCGTTTTCGTGCACGGGGGCGGCATTCACCTGCGCCCAGATCGTGCCGGGCGCGAAGGCCAGCCTCAGTTCGCGCGCGCTGACCGTGTTGCGTTCCAGCGTCAGGCACACGAGATCGAGGATCGTCGCCGCGGTCGCCGTGGGAAACACGCGGCACACGTGCTGCCCGATCGCCGTCTGCGCCGGCACGCCGCAGATACGCTCCGCCGCGGCGTTCCAGGCTGCGACCTCGCCACCCGGCGAGATGGCCACGAAAGCCTGCGGCGCCTGCGCCAGCAGCGTCGCGAGGTAACGTTCGGAAAGCTCCAGTTGACGCTGGCGCTGGTACTCGGGTTCCACCTCATCGACGCCAGGCGCACGGCTCAACTGCTCGTTGATTTCCCGGCGCAGCACGTGCAGTTGCCGGCGGCGGGCCGAGGCGCTCGCGGCCTTGTGCAGAACCGCGGCCATCGACTCGGGCGATGCCGAGTCCGCCACGATCCATGCGGAAGCGAGCCCCGGCACGAACGAAATCTGCGCGCGCAGGCGTTCGGCTTCCGGATCGGACGCGCGCAGCACGATCTGCGTATCCGGCAGTTCGCGGTGGGCATCGCTGGCCGACGTCAACGCGGCCGGTTCGTGGACTGCGCATACCAGCACGTCGGCGTGCGAGGGATCGTCCACCAGCACCATGTCGGATTCGGATGCGGCGATTGCCGCCCGCAGCGCCCGTTCGGTCGAGCCGTCACCCAGGTTCGCGATGGCGAACGTCACGCGGGCACCTACAGCAGCGGCAGGCCGAGCAGCGAACGCCCCAGCCATGCCTCCACGAGATGGGTGGTGGGACTCATCACCTGCGCCGCACGCGCATCGCGATGCATCCGCGCGACCGCGCCGTTTTCGCCATAGCCGCGACCGCCCAGCAAGGCCATCGCGGTGTCGGTGACCTGGTTGCAAACGTTCGCCACCTTGCCCTTGGCCGCCAGCAACGCCTGCGTCGCGCCCGGGTTGCCCGCATCGGCGAGGCGCGCCGCATGATGGGCGAGGCGTCGCGTGGCTTCCACTTCGGTCCATGCGCTCGCCACATCGTGCCACAGCACGGGCTGCGCGCTCAGTGTTTCGTCGAAATGCTGGTGTTCGCGCGTCTTGAGGTGCTCGATCGCAAGTTCCAGCGACGCTGCCGCGAGACCGAGGTACACGCCCGCCATCGCGATCAGGAAATGCGGCAACAGGATCTCGAAGGTGTACCAGATCTGGTCACCCCTGGCGCCCAACAGGTTCATGGCGGGCACGCGCACGTGTTCAAGATGCACCGTACGCGAACTGTTGCCGCGCATGCCGTAGCCGTGCCACGCCTCGCCCCAGCGCAAGCCCTCCGACCTGCCCTCCACCAGTACGAGCGTGAAGCTGCCGGGATCGTCCTTGGCGTCAAGCGAGGTCAACGACACCACGTACGAATCGGCGTAGCCGCCGCTGGTCACGAAGCTTTTGACGCCGCTGAGCACGAATTCGCCTTCGTCGGCCCGAAAATGCGCGCGCGGCAGATAGAAATGCGAACCGGTGCCAGGCTCGCTCAGCGCCAGCGACATCACGTGCTCGCCGCGGGCGATCGGCTGCAAATAGCGCGACTCATGTTCCGGCGTCGCCTTGGCGACCAGCGCCTGGGTCGCCACGCAATGCATGCCGTAGCACATCGCGGTGGAGCCGCAATGGCGCGCGAGTTCTTCGCAGATCACCGCCAGCGCCAGCATGCCCTGGCCGTGGCCGCCCAATCGTTCGGGAACGTGCAGGCCGAGCAAACCCGCTTTCGCCAGTGCCTGCATGTTTTCGGCAGGCCATTGCGCTTCCGCGTCCACCCTCGCCGCGTTGACGGCCAGCACTTCGACACCGACGCGACGCGCCGTGTTGCCAAGGTGAGACAGGTCGCCCGCCACCGCCATATCCATTGTGCCCCGGCGCTCTCGTTGAGGTCCTGCCCGCAAGACCTCCCGCCCCCGTGCGGGGCCAATATATCGCAAGCGGGGCCGCAATATCAGGGGAAGCGGTGATTCCTGCCAGGAGCGCGGATGCCCTTGCGCGGGGCGCTGCACGCGAAGCCGTTTTCGATCGGCCGGTCAGCCGCTCGGACCACCGGCTGCGCTCGACGGGCCTGCATGCAAAATGGCGTTTCCGTACCTGTCGTGCAGGCGTCCCGAAAGAATGAAGTCGCGCATCATGCCGAAGTAGCCCTCGGGATTGCGGGTGTCGACACGCGTGCCATCCGGCTTCGTCTCGAACTCATACATGCCGTGTTCGGCATGCGGATACACCGCGAGCGTGATCGGCCGGCCTGCGCGCTGGAGTGCGCGCAGTCGCTTGATGGTTTCCGCGCTCGGCGCGTCGGCATCCTCGCCACCCAGGATCCAGAGTTGCGGCGTGTCGAGGTTCCGCAGCACCGGCATGGGATCGTACTGAAGCGGAACGCCGGCGAAGAGCACCGGGCCCTTTTGCTTCAGTTCCTCGGCCGGCCACGCCAGCAGCACCCACGTGACGTCGCCGTGCACGTGCTTGAACCACGGCTCTTGCCCGTATTGCTTTTTCAGCGCGTCCAGCTTGTCGTAGCCGCTGCGGAAATTGCTGAGCAGGATCGCGGCGGACGCGTCCGCAACCTGCATCGCCTTGGCCATCACGTCCGGACCATAGCCCTGTCGCTGCATGTCATAGGCGATCGCCTCACGATCTTCGTCGAGCGGCGACACCGCGAGCCCGAAGCCGACGATCACGAAATCCACCGGCGAAATTTTCGCGGCCAGCGGCGCCACCCAGCCACCCTGGCTGCCGCCCTGGTACCCGATGCGCCCGGCGCGCGTGCCCGCGAGGCGCTTCGCTTCGCCCACCGCAGCGATCGCATCGTCGGCGAGCAAAAGATAACTCTGCGTGTACTGCCCACCCGACGCGCCGGTGCCGCGCTTGTCGTACACGAACACGCCGATGCCCGCGGCGGGAAACATCCGCTGCAGGGAATAGAAATCGAGCGCCGACATGTGTTCCGAGCCGTGCACCAGCACCACGATCGGCACGCGGCCGTTCCCCTTGGGCAACACCAGTCGTCCGGCCAGCGTGACGCCGGCGCCCTGGAAGCGCGTGTCGGTGACATCGAACGCGATGCGCTGCCCGCGGGTGCCATTGAAATCGATGCGGGCATCCGCGCAATCGGAGAACGCGACCTTGACGCCATCCGGCCTGTCAGTCCAACCCAGCGTGCTGGTCCACGTTCCATCGGCATGGGGCGTGAGCGAACCCGTGGTGCCGTCTTCGCGGCGCCAGCGCAAGTGCGAACCGTCGCTGGGTCCGACATCCACGACGCTGCCATCGGTAAGCCGATAGGCGCCGACGTGGCAGTTGTCGACCGACGCATCGGCCGCATGGGCCGCGCCACCGGCAAAGATCGCGATCACGAATGCGAACGCGAAGAGCCACGGTATCCCCTGCACGGCGCGGGTTGCCGGCACTGCATCATTTCTCATCGAATTTCCATATCGGACCGAAAACATTCCCTGCATTGTCGCCGCCCACTCACAACGAACGCCAGCCCTCGAATCCGGTGAACAGCGCCGCGCCGATCAGCACCGTTCCGACCACGCGCGCGACGGCCACGCCCGCGCCGGGTCGCCGTACCAGCCACCCGCGCGCCTGCGCGGCGGCCAGCGCGACGGCGCCGTAAACCGCGAGCTGGGTGAACGCGATGATCAGCCACAGCACCAGCGATTGCGACCACAGTGGCCCGTATTCGGCGTGCAGGAATTGCGGAAAGACGGCGAGCATGAAGAGATACGCCTTCGGATTCATCAGGCACGTGAGCGCGCCACGACGGAAAGTGATCCACGCCGACGCTGCACCGCCCTGGGTCTGTATGCCGAACGCCGAATCGGCGCGCAGCAACGAGACGCCGATCCACGCGATGTACAGGGCGCCGGCCAGCAGCAATGCGTTGAACGCGGCAGGCATCACCTTCAGCAACACGCCGATGCCGAACGTGGTCATCACCACGTGGCATGCGGCGCCGGCCACCACGCCCGCAACCGCCGCCAACCCGTGCCGGCGCCCCGCGGTGAGCGAACTGCCCATCACGAAGGCCATGTCCAGACCCGGCAGCACGACGATGCCGAATACCAGTGCGGCAAACAACAGCAGGTCGCCCGCGTGGCTCATGGCTTCGCATCCGCAACGGGCCACCAGCGCAGGCGCGAGCGCGGCGTGGGATCCAGCACGAGCCGCTCCGGCGTACCGCGCAACATGCCGGTTTCTACGAGCGAATGTTCGACATCGGACGCCAAAGCCTCGAAATGCTTCAGCGCCGCATCGTCTTCGACCACGCCCAGCCAGACCAGGAACGGCCCGTCGGTGCGGATCGGCAGCTGCGGAAAGTTGTTCGGCACATCCAGCGTCACCAGCACGCCGGCCGGATGCACGTTCGCACCCGCGTAGCGCGTAAACGCGGCCTGCGCCCGTCCGGCAAAGGCATCTTCATCGCCCTTCTTCACCGCAAAAATCTGTGCGACCACCACGCCGCGGGCGCCGTGCGGTTCGTCCACCGGATCAACCGCGGGCAACACCGTGACGCCAGTGTTCGCGTTCAAGGGACGCAGCAGCAACACGTTGTCGCTCGCACCCGGGAACAATGCATTCACCTTGACGCGATGCTCGCGCCATACCGGTCCGTAATAGAACGCCGCATCCACAATCGGGCGCGCATCGATGTCGTGGTAGCCGCGCAGCCAGACGAACTTGGTGGGCGCGGCGCGATCCTCGAATTGTCCGAACACCATGCAGTCCAGTTGCTCGAATGCCTCCGGGAAATACGCGTCGAAATAACGCACGAAGCGGTCGCGCTGGCCGGGCGCGATGTCGTAGCGGCGCAATTCGACCACCTGGTAATCGGTCAGGTGTGCGACGCTCTCCAACGCGGCGCCCGCGTCGGTATCCGCGTGCGCGGCGGTGACGAACGTACTCATGCAGAATGCTCCAAACAGCAGGACTGAAAGGCGGGGCATCGCGGTCTCCGGGTGGCTCGAACCTGGCGCGTACGCTAAAACCTAATCAGGGCGATTCATGTCCTGATTCAGGCTAGACTGCACGCATGCCCCACCCCGCCTCCCGCGTGCTGGCCGTCCTGGAGCTGCTGCAAAGCCGCGGCCGCATCAGCGGGCCCGAGCTGGCGCAGCGCATCAACGTCGACGTACGCACGCTGCGGCGCTACATCGTGCTGCTGGAAGAACTCGGGATCCCGATCACGACCGAGCGCGGCCGCCACGGCGCGTACATGCTGGTAGCGGGCTTCAAGCTGCCGCCGATGATGTTCACCGACGCGGAAGCATTGGCGCTGTCGATGGGCCTGCTGGCCGCACGCAGCCTCGGACTGCACGCGGGCGAATCGGCGCTGGCCAGCGCGCAGGCCAAGCTGGAACGCGTGATGCCGGATTCACTGAAACGCCGGTTGCAAGCGGTGGAAGCGAGCGTCTCGATCGAATCCGCTGGTACCTTCACGGCACAAGCCAGCGCCTCGACCCTGATGTTTTTGACGCATGCGGCGCACGCGGCAGAACGCGTGCACCTGCATTACCGCTCCGCGCAGGGCGAAGAAAGCAAACGTGAATTCGATACGTACGGCCTCGGGTTCCGGGGCGGCGCCTGGTACGCCGTGGGTTTCTGCCATCTGCGCCACGGCGTGCGCGCGTTCCGCGTCGACCGGATGATCGGGGTGCAACCGCTGGATGTGCGGTTCAAGCGGCCGAAAGACTTCGACGTGCTGGACTGGTTGAACCGCACCATCGCCACGTTGCCGCGCGCGCATCGCGTGGAGGTGTTGTTGCACACCGATCTTGTCAAGGCGCGCGATGCATTCTCAGCCGCGATCGGCTTGTTCGAAGCGTCGGCTGACGGCGTGCTGCTGCGCGTGCGCACCGATGACCTGGCGTGGTTCGCCCGTCAGCTCGCGCGCGTGCCGTTCGAATTCGAGATCCACACGCCGCAACGACTGCGCAAGGAATTGCTCGTCCACGCGACGCGGCTGCAACAGCTCGCCCTCACCGCGCACTGAAACGACGCCTTGCCGTTGGTGGTGCCCGCACCCGCCGCGGGTCGACCGCTTACGCCAGACCGGCCGCGACGAAAAACCCAAGTACGCAAGCCAGGCTGAGGAACTGCGCCGCCGACCGCAGCGCAGCCTTGTCTCCCAGGTAGGACGCCACATAAGCCCGCGCCACGACCCAAACCATGGGCGAGCGCATCAACCGGATGCTGCGGAGCGCGCACCAGGTGGGCGATGATGACGGCCGGCGCGAAGCCCGGGAGCAATTCGAACGAATTGAGCTGCGCGCCCCACGCGCGCTTCGCCACGCCCCGGATCCAATTCGGAAAATCGCGAGGATCGTGGTTGTCGCGCAAGCATCGACCGTCCGGGCCTCGCCCCTGTTCCGGGCGATGCCGAAACAAACGTAAGGCAACAGCATCGCAATCAGCCCGCACCACAATGCAATGGTCATTTCCACCAGCCCCCCGGGCGCGGGTTCTACTCGTGGGGCTTGAACAGGATGTCGAACTCGGTCTTCCAGGTCTTGCCGCCATCGAGCGACCGTTCCGCCGTTTCGCGGACGCCGTCGCCCTGCCGATACCAGGCCGCGCGCACCAGCGCGTCGGGTTTCCCGACTTTCCTTTCGACGCCCTTGAACACCATCCGGTCACCCTGCATGCCGCCATCCAGCAACAGCAGATCGCCGCGATTGGTGACCCAGCTCTGATGCCAGACGTTTCGGGCCGCGTCGTAAAGGCTGTAGCTTTCGCCGTGCAAGCCGTCGTGCTGGCGATAGTCCTCGTGAACCACGCAGCCGTTGAGGATG
>DAIUEL010000050.1:11425-14249 GCA_036845145.1 Rhodanobacteraceae bacterium
GTGCAAGCCGTCGTGCTGGCGATAGTCCTCGTGAACCACGCAGCCGTTGAGGATGGCTTTCACGGTGTTGCGCGCGACGAGTTTGTCCGGCGCCTGCACGTCGTACGTATCCCAATCGCCCACGAAGAAATAGAACTGGCGATAGGCCGGCGCGCTGCACGCCGACGAAGTGTAATGAATGACATCCGCGCACAGTTCGCAACTGCAAAGCTCGCCCTGATTTGCCCGCAAACCCGTCTCGTCTGCTGCCGACAGGACGGGATGTTGCGGCGCCACTCTGGCGCCCGGGCTGAAGTATGCTCCGCCCAAACCCACCCCCGACCAGAGCCGCGCCATGAATCCCATAGCCGCTTTTCGCCGCCCGGAAACCGGCATTGCAAGGCGCCTCGCCTTGGCGATGGTGCTGATCGCGATCCCGTGGCAAGTCGCCTCGTCGGCCACCGATTCACCGCAGCAGCAGGTCTTTGCCGCGGAACGCGCATTCGCCAAGTCGATGGCCGACCGCGATGTTTCCGCATTCGCCACCCACGTTTCCGATGAAGCGATTTTCTTCAATGGCACCGGGGTGCTGCACGGCAAGAAAGCAGTGCTCGCGGCGTGGTCCCAATTCTTCAAGGGCAAGGCCGCGCCGTTCTCCTGGGAACCCGATCGCGTGGAAGTGCTCCCGTCCGGCACGCTGGCGCTCAGCACCGGGCTGGTGCGCAATCCAAACGGCAAGATCACCGGCCGCTTCAATTCGATCTGGCGCCGGGAAGCACCCGGCGTGTGGCGCGTGGTGTTCGACAAGGGCAGCCCGGCGGAAGCGGCTGACAAGCGATAAACCGCCGTACAGTGGAGTCGTGCTCCACTTCGAAACGGCTTGCAGTTGGGCTTCACCATCCGGAGGCCGCGATGATCACCCCCAGCAGCATCGCACTGATTGGCTTCATTGCCTGGACGTTGCTGCTGCTCGTGCTGATGGAGGCGATCCGGACGCAACTCGTGCTGCGCCGCAAAGTGCCTGCCAACGGGTTCACGCCAGACAACGCGGGCATTTCTCCCTTCATGCAGCGCCTCGCCAGGGCCCACGCCAACTGTCTGGAAGGGCTTCCGGTTTTTGGCGGCTTGCTGCTGGTCGCAATCGCCACCGGCCGCGGCTCGGTCACGGACCCGCTCGCCTACGCGTTCCTGGCGTGCCGCGTTTTCCAGTCGCTGGTGCATCTGGCGTCCGTAAGGCCCACCGCGGTCACGGTGCGTTTCACGGCGTTCGCCGCGCAAATGGGCATAGGTGCGTACTGGGTTTTCCGCCTGCTCGTACCGGCATGAAGCCCGAGCCGTTACGGAACCGCTCCACGGCCTGATCGTTCGTTCAGCCAGCTGCTCACCCGCAGCGCAGGCGCCGGGCGAAGTTGCTCGTTGCCAAGAGGCACGACCGTCAGCCGAGGTAGCACGGCCCGGTTTCGCGCACTTCCATGGTCGCCCATTCGGCCGCCGGGCACAGCGCGGCGAGTTCGACGGCCTCGTCGCGGGTGGCGCAGTCGACCAGGAAGAATCCGCCGATCATCTCGCGCGCCTCCGAGAACGGGCCGTCGCGCAGGCTGCGCTTGCCGGCGCGGATTTGCAGGCGCTGGCCTTCGGAATCGTTGCGCAACGACGAATAGGCACGCAGCACGCCGCGCGATTTGAGGTCCTCGGCGTAATCCAGCATGCGCTGGTACAGCGCCTTGCCCTCTTCCTCGGTGCGCTCGGCGCGCTGACCGCGGGGTTCGGCAACGAACAGCATGTAGGCCATGACTCTCTCCGGGTTCATCGAAAAATCTCGACAGCGTCATCCCTGCGAAAGCCGGGATCCAAATTGCTGAAAAAGATGGATCACTCGCGCCATCCTTGGCGCTCGCGCTACGCGCCGCCTGCGGCGTTCGCGTTTGCAATCCTGCAAACGCAGTCCGGTCTGCGCCGGAATGGCGAGCGAAAGCGGCTTCTGCAGATTCTCTTCATTCATGATCGGCACACGCCTCGGCGCGCCGGCGCAGCAGTTCCGATTCGCGCGCGTTGCCGGTGAGCGTCGCTGCGCGTTCGAATTCCGCCCGCGCCTCATCCAGGCGCCCGAGTTTGAACAACAAGTCGCCACGCACGCTGGGCAGCAGATGGTAATCGCGCAACGCGCGTTCCTTCTGCAGTGCATCGACCAGTTGCAAGCCCGCCGCGGGGCCTTCGGCCATCGACACCGCGACCGCGCGATTCAGTTCGACCACCGGCGACGGCGCGACTTCGGCGAGGCGCGCATACAGCGATGCGATCCGTGACCAGTCGGTGTCTTTCGCGTGCAACGCGCGCACATGGCAGGCGGCGATCGCAGCCTGCAGCGCGTAATTGCCGTCGGCGCCGCCGAGTTGTTCCGCGCGTTCCAATGACGCGAGGCCACGGCGGATCAGCAAGCGATCCCAGCGCGCGCGGTCCTGGTCCAGCAAGAGGATCGGCGTGCCGTCGGCCGCGGTGCGCGCGTGCAAGCGCGACGCCTGAATTTCCATCAGCGCGATCAGCCCGTGCACTTCCGGTTCGCGCGGCGCGAGGCCGGCGAGGACGCGACCCAGCCGCATCGCCTCCTCGCACAACGCGGGCCGCGCCCAGTCGTCGCCCGCGGTGGCGGTATAGCCTTCGTTGAAAACCAGATAGACCACTTCCAGCACCGCGGCCAGTCGCGGCGCGAGCTCCTCGCCGCGCGGCACCTCGAACGGCACCTGCTTTTCCGCGAGCGTGCGCTTGGCGCGCACGATGCGTTGCGCGACCGTGGGTTCGGGCACCAGGAACGCGCGCGCGATTTCCGGCGTGGTCAGGCCACCCA
>DAIUEL010000051.1:0-9494 GCA_036845145.1 Rhodanobacteraceae bacterium
CGCAGCGTCGAGAATTCGTAGCCGATGCCGCAACCGGCTTTGAGCGTCAGGCCGGCTTCGTGGACCTTCTCAAGGATGTTGTCCATCGAGTCGGTGATGGTGCCCGACACCGTGCAGTTGATCGTGGATGTGGCCGGCTTGTGTTCGCGCGCGCCGGCGTTGGAGGTGATGCGGCCGGCCGGGATCGCGCCGTGGCGCAGCGCCCACAGGAAGCGTTCGTGCCAGTGCTCGCGCAGCGCGGGCGTGGTCTCCACGTCCGCCAGCGCGCGCGCGACCCGCGACCAGGTGTCGTCCACGGTCGCATCGACCGGTTCGCCCTGCTTGGTCTTCAGGCGGTATTTCTTGTCCCAGATGTCCAGTGATGCCGGTTGCAGGGGAACCTCCGTGACCGCCCGCGCTATTTGTTGTGCCCGCGCCGTACCCATCTTGTCATGTGCCTCCGTGTCTTCCGGGTTCTTGTGAGACGCCCGGATGCCGACGAATATCCCCTGCCGCCGCGCCTTCTGGCGCCGCGTTCAAGGGTCCGATTTCTGCGAGAGGGCCGCGCCGCATCGATTCCCGACGCCCTGGCGTGCCCCGCTCAACCACCCGATCACCATCCGATTGTCCCCCGACGCGAAGCTGCCTTGAAGCCAAACTCTTGGGCCCTGCGACAGCCCAGGACACAAGATGTTGTGATCACGAGCGGGAGTCAACCCTACGCTGACCGGTCAGGCCTGTAAAGGGGCGAACGCAAAAATTTTGCGGGTTCCGCATGGACCGCATGGTGGCGGGGAAAACCGGGTCACCGGGCCTGCCGCTTGTCCGATAATGGACGGGTTCGAACCTTGAAAGGAGCCGCCATGTCGCCCGCCACGCGCACCCACCGTTCGTCTTGCCTCGTCATCGCCCTCGCCCTGGCACTGGCCTGCGCGCTGCCCGCCGCGGCCGGCAGCTTGCCGGTGGCGGTGAACGGACAGGCGCTGCCGTCGCTGGCGCCGATGCTGGCCAAGGTGTCGCCGGCCGTGGTGAACATTTCCTCGACCAGCCATCGTCGCGTCGCGGTGAACCCGTTCTTCAGCGATCCGATCATGCGCCAGTTCTTCGGGCTGCCGGCCGAACCGCCTTCGCGCGAACTGGTCCAGCAATCGCTGGGCTCGGGCGTGATCGTCAACGCCACCGACGGCTACATCCTCACCAACAACCACGTGATCGCGGGCGCCGACGACGTCAAGGTCACGCTCACCGACGGCAAGTCGTACAAGGCCAAGCTGATCGGCGCCGATGCGACCACCGATCTCGCGGTGATCCAGATCCGCGCGCCGAACCTGGTGGCGCTGCCGATGGCCGATTCCACGAAGTTGCGTGTGGGCGATTTCGTGGTGGCGATCGGCGATCCATTCGGGCTCGGCCAGTCGGCGACCTCGGGCATCGTTTCCGGTCTGCAGCGCCAGGACCTGCGCCAGAACGGCGTGCAGAACTACATCCAGACCGACGCTTCAATCAATCCCGGCAACTCCGGCGGCGCGCTGGTGAACCTCGCCGGCGAGCTGGTCGGCATCAACTCGATGATCTATTCGCCGTCCGGCGCGAGCGCCGGGCTGGGCTTCGCGATTCCCTCCGAGCTTGCCTCCGAGGTGATGAAGCAGTTGATCGCGCACGGCAAGGTGGAGCGCGGCACGCTGGGCGTGGACGCGCAGGACCTGTCGCCGCGCGTGGCCGCCGCGCTCGGCATCAAGGCCTCCAGCGGCGCGCTGATCACCAACGTGTTGCCGGATTCGCCGGCCGCCAAGGCCGGATTGAAACCCGGCGACCTCGTCACCCGCGTCAACGGGAAACCGGTTGCCGACGCGCAGGACCTTCGCAACGCGCAGGGTCTCGCGACGGTCGGCAGCACGCTCGCGCTGGGCGTCGATCGCAACGGCAAGCCGCTCACGATCGACGCGAAGTTGACCGCGGCCAGCAACCAGGCCGACGGTGCGTCGCTGGATCCGCGGCTCGCCGGCGCCAGCTTCGCCGATGCACCCTCCGGCAACGGCGTGGAAGGCGTGACCATCGCGAACGTCACGCCGGACAGCCGCGCCGCACGCAACGGACTGGCCAGCGGTGACGTCGTGGTTGGCGTCAACAACGTCGCGACCCCCGACCTTGCGCAACTGCGCCGGGTGTTTTCGCTGCATCCGCGCGTGCTGCTGCTGGCGCTGGTGCGCGACGGGCAACTGGTACAGATACAAGTCGGTGGCTGAGAGCCGCTGCGTGATCTGTTGCGCTTTGCGCAACGTCCCCATGGCTCGCCCTGCGGACCACCTGCGGCTCGGATCGGCGATGCTGCCGATCTGGTCGCGACGGTTTGGCAACGGTTTCTTCAGTGGCGCGAAGCGAACTGTCGCGTCTGGTCGCAGTCGAAAGACTGTGAGCGGTGTCGTCAAAACGCCGCGCAAAAACTGAACGGCGCTGTCGCAAGCACGATCGATTCCGCCATAATCGTGCGGCCCTTTCCCTTGCATTGCCAGATGGTATTTCGTTCATGTCCGTACGTTCGTTGAGCCTGCTCGCCGCTTCGTTCTCGCTGGTTTTCGCGTTCGCCGCCACCGCGGCACCCGCCAAACACAACCGTCACCACAAGTCATCCGGTCCCGCACTGATGGTGCGCGGTGACCAGGTCAGTACCGAAGGTCTGGTCAGCGCCGTTGCAGATGCGTTCGCCGCCACCGGCGACGGCCATCTGGAAGTCACGCCCTTCAACACCATCGACGGCATCGACCAGGCACTGGCAGGCACGATCGACGTTGCCGCGAGCGCGCGGCCCGCGTATCCCAGGCGCGCCCAGGAAGCCGGGCTGGTGTTCGTGCCCGTCGCATGGGACGCGCTGGTGATGATCACCAACGCCGCCAACCCGGTGAACAACCTCACACTGAAGCAGTTGCACGACATCTACTACGGCAAGATCACCAACTGGTCGGAAGTCGGCGGTCGCGACGAGAAGATCGATCTCGACGGCATCGCCTCGCCGCTGGACGGCGTGCAGTTCAGTTTCCGCCGGTTGATTTTCGGCAACGGCGACTACCCGGTTGCGGTGCCACGTCTTTTCATCAATATCGACTCACTGCAGCAGGAAGTATCGCTGGACGGCAAGGCGCTGGCGCTTTCCACGCTGGTGCACGCGCGCCGCCAGAAGGGCATCAAGATCATCCCGATCGAGGGCGTGACCCCCAGCGTCGCCACGCTGGAAAACGCCACCTACCCGCTTCCCCTGACGATTTACCTCGCCTACAAGGCCGACAGCCCGAAGGCCGCCACCATCCAGAAGCTCCTGGCGTTTCTCGAAGGCAGCCACGTGGGCGGCATCCTGCGCGATCACGACCTGCTGCCCTACGCGCAGGCCACCGTGTTGAACGCCACCAGGGAGGTGGACCGCATCAACACGATCGGCGCGCGCATGATCACCGAAGGCTTGCCGCCCGAATACGCGCCCGGCAGCGAATTTGCACGGGTGGCGGGCAGCCCGCAGGAAGTCGCCCGCGCCGCGGCATTGCAGCGGGCAGCCGCCGAGCAGGTCGCCAAGGCCGACGCGCAGCGCGCCGCACTGAGCCAGGCAGCCGGCGTCGATCCCACGGCGGCGGCAGCGTCGGCGCCTTCCTCGAATTCCGCCGACTACACCGTGGTCAGCGGCGATACACTGTCGAAGATCGCCAAGAAAAATTCGATCAGCGTGGACGACTTGCGCAAATGGAACGGTCTGCATGGTGACATGCTCAAAATCGGGCAGGTGCTGAAGCTCTCGTCCGCGCAATGATGCGATCCCTCCATTTTGCAGAACGCTGCGCGTGCTCGGCCTGAGCGCCGACCGGCGCGGGCGCCACGCGCTGCCGCTGACGCCGGTCACGCGTGCGGGCTGGACGGATTGCGCGAAGACGCTGGGCGCGCGGCAGCGCCGCTGGGCGGAAGCCAATGGATTTGCCGGGCAGCCCGGCGCGTTCTGCCTGCTGCCGGACGCGCAAGGCGCGACGGCACGCGTGGTGTGCGGCGTCGATCCTGCATCGCCGCCACTCGCGCTGGGCGCATTCCCCTACCGGTTGCCGGGTGGCGACTATCGTCTCGATGCCGGTGCGTTGTCGCCGCACGACGCCGCGCTCGGCTGGGCGTTGGGGAGTTACCACTTCGCGCGTTATCGCGAGCCGCATGCCGAACCCGCGCGACTGGTGCTGCCGCGCGCGGTGCTGGACGACGTGGCGCCGACGGTGGAAGCCATCGCGCGCGTGCGCGACCTGGTCAACACGCCCGCGCAGGACATGGGCCCCGCCGAAGTATGCGGCGCGGTTCGCGAGGTCGCCGAGCGTTTCGGTGCGAAGTGTCGTGAATGGAGCGGCGACGGTTTGCTCGAAGCCGGCTTTCCGACCGTGCACGCGGTGGGCCGTGCCAGTCCGCGCGCGCCGCGCGTGATCGAACTGACCTGGGGCAATCCGAAACATCCATTGCTGGCGCTGGTCGGCAAGGGCGTGTGCTTCGACACCGGCGGCTTGAACCTCAAGACCGGCGACGGCATGCGCTGGATGAAGAAGGACATGGGCGGTGCCGCGCACGCGTTGTCGCTGGCGCACCTGGTGATGGCGTCCGGGCTGCCGGTGCGCCTGTTGCTGGTGATCCCGACCGTGGACAACGCGGTGGCGGGCGATGCGATGCGGCCGGGCGACATCATCCGCACTCGCGCGGGTGTCACGGTGGAGGTCGACAATACCGACGCCGAGGGCCGGCTGATCCTGTGCGACGCACTGGCGCTGGCGGTCGAGAGCAAGCCCGACCTGCTGATCGATTTCGCGACGCTGACCGGGGCGGCGCGCGTGGCGCTGGGACCGGATCTGCCGGCGCTGTTCGCCAATCGCGACGACGTCGCCGATGCGCTGCTCGATGCGTCGCGCACGCAACACGATCCGGTGTGGCGGTTGCCGCTGTGGCAGCCGTATCGCGCGATGCTGGTGTCGGCGTTTGCCGATACCTGCAACACCGGCGCGTCGCGCCACGCCGGCGCGATCACCGCCGCACTGTACCTGCAGCACTTCGTGCCGGCCACGGTGCCGTGGCTGCACGTCGATGTGTACGCGTGGAACGATGCCGACCGGCCGGGCCGTCCGCGCGGCGGCGATGCGCAATCGCTGCGTGCGTTCCATGCGTTCCTGCGGCAGCGTTATCGGTCCGCCTGAAATACCGTGCGGTCGATGGCCGCAATGGCCTCGATGCGCGCACGCCGGATCGCTTCGCCGATTACGGTGCCGGTCAGTCCCTGCTCCAGGAAGGGTTGCGCGATTACCGCGCGCGCGGCGTCGCGCGCGGCGCGCAGGAAATCGGCCTGCGGATAAGGATCGTGTTCGTGCTGCAGCCGTCCGCGCTTGTCGGCGGTGCAGGTGATCAGGAACGGCTCCAGCCGCTCGGGACGCCGGAACGCATCGAACGCTTCCAGCAGCATCAGCACCGTGGCGGGTTTCAGTTCCAGCGCGCGGTGCGAATCCAGGTGATGACGACAGGTGAGCGCGGCGAGTTGCGCGTATTCGGCCGGTACCTTCAGGCGTTCGCACAACGCGGCCAGCGGTTTCAGCCCGCGGTGTTCGTGCGCGATGTGGCGCGGCAGCACGTCGCCGGGCGTGAGCGCCTTGCCGAGGTCGTGGGTGAGCGCGCAGAAACCCGCGAGGTCATTGCCGGGTGCGAGCTTCGCGCATTGGTCGAGCACCAGCTCCAGATGCGCGCCGCAATCGATTTCCGGGTGGTGCTGCGGCGGCTGTGGCACGCCGTACAGCGCGTCGACTTCCGGAAACAGCACCGCCAGCGCACCGCATTCGCGCAGGACGCGCACGAAGGCGGAAGGTTCGGGTTCACCGAGCGCCTTGCGGGTTTCCGCCCACACGCGCTCGGGCACCAGGTGCGCGGCTTCGCCGGCTTCGACCATTGTGCGCATCAGCGCCATGGTTTCATCGGCGATCCGGAAACCGAGCGGCGCGTAACGCGCGAGGAACCGCGCGACGCGCAGGATGCGCACCGGATCTTCCGCGAACGCGGGCGAGACGTGCCGCAAGGTCTTGTCGCGAAGATCGTCCGCACCGTGGTACGGATCGACCAGCGCGCCCGCCTCGTCGCGCGCCATCGCGTTGATGGTGAGGTCGCGGCGCGCGAGATCCTGCTCCAGCGTCACGTCGGGCGCGGCGTGGAACGCGAAGCCGTGGTAGCCCGGACCGGTCTTGCGCTCGGTGCGCGCCAGCGCGTATTCCTCGCCGGTGTCGGGGTGCAGGAACACCGGGAAATCCTTGCCGACGGGTTTGTAGCCCTTGGCCAGCATGTCCTCGGGCGCCGCGCCGACCACCACGTAATCGCGATCGAAATGCGCGCGGCCCAGCAGCTCGTCGCGTATCGCGCCGCCGACCAGATACACGCGGTGATCGCGCCCGGACATCGGGTCAGCCTTGCGTCAGGCGCGCGCGATCGAAGCGGCGTTCGCGCGACCAGACGCCCAGCGCCACCGGCAGCATCGCCGCGAACCGGCGTGGCGGGATGCCAAGTTCGGCGAAGCCGTCGCGGGTACCGACGGAATCCAGCTTCAGCGAATTGAAGTTGTCGCGCGAGAACGGCTTGCCCGGAATCAGTTCGGCCGCGACCGCCTGCAGCCAGCCGAGCCCGCCCGGCAACGGCAGCACGGCGCGGCGCAGGCCCGCGGCCTCGGCGATCATCCGCACCACCTGCACCAGTTCGAACGTGTCGGGTCCGTACAGCTCGAAAATCTTGCCGGTGCAGCCGCGGCCGGTCAGGCAGCGCTTGATCGCCTGGGCGACATCGCCGACGTAGGCGGGCGCGAACTTCGCATGCGGTTGCGCCAGCGGCAGCACCGGGCCCATCCGCAGCAGCTTGAGGAAACGAAACACGAAACTGTCGTGATTGCCGTACACGACGCTGGGCCGGTAGATCGTCCAGTCCATCCCGGAATTGCGCACCTGCGCCTCGGCTTCGCCGCGCGTCTTCAGGTATTTCGAGGCACGCTCGCCGGCGTTGAGCGAACTCATCTGGTGGATGCGGCGGATGCCGACCTGCCGGCAGGCCGCGATCAGCGACGCGGTGAGGTCGACGTGCGCGTGCGTGAACGTGTCGCGGCCGGATTCGTTGAGGATGCCGACCAGGTTGACGACGGCGTCGTGGCCGGCCAGTTGCTTCTCCAGCGCCGCGCGATCGTAGACGTCGGTGCTGACGGTGTGCACGTACGGCAGCACGCTGATCGCGCGTCCCTGTTCGCGATTGCGGCTGAGCACCGTGACCTTGCATCCGGTATCGGCCAGCGCTGCAAGCAAGTGGCGGCCGATGAAACCGGTGCCGCCGAGGACCGCATAGTGTTTCGGATTCATGGCGAAGCGCTCCCAGCGGAGGCGGGGGAAGTCGGCGGGGTGGCCGGCACCGCGGGTGCGGGCGCGCGGCACACCACTTGTTTGCGCACCGGGTCGGCCGACGGATCATACGGCGTGCCGATCGCGGGCAGGCGCGACGAGACCGGCACCGGATCGCCAGCGAGCCGCCAGCCGTAGATCGTCGCGAAACTCATCACGCGCGTCACGTAGTCACGCGTTTCGTTGAACGGGATCGTGAGAATGAACGCTTCCGGATCGAGGTTGCCGCGCGCGTCCACCCAGCGCTGCGCATTGCCCGGTCCGGCGTTGTACGCGGCCGAAGCCAGCCACGGACTGCCATTGAAGCGCGTCGCCAGGTTGGCAAGGTATTGCGTGCCCAGCGGAATGTTGATCGCCGGATCGTACAGGCTCGCCGGCCCGTCATAGGGCAGGTCGCTGCGGCGCGCCACCAGTTTCGCGGTGCCCGGCAGCAACTGCATCAGGCCGCGCGCATCGGCGCCCGATTGCGCGTCGGGTTGCCACGCGGTTTCGGCGCGGATGATCGCGAACGCCCAGGCCGGATCGATGCCCGCGCGCTCGGCGGAGCTGACCACGCGATCCTTGTCGGCCAGCGGAAAACGCAGCGCGTAATACTGCACGTCGCCGGATTTTCCGAATGCGAACACCGCGCGGTCGTACCAGCCTTTGCGCGACGCCAATGCAGCGGCCTGCTTTTGCAGGTCGGGCGTCAAGTCGGGAAATGCACGATTCCACTCGCGTCGCGCCGGTCGCAGCATGTCCAGCGCGAAGAACTCGAACGCGCGCGCAAAACCGGGCACCGCTTCGAGTTGCCGATCGACGGCCGGATCGATCGCGATCGTTTCGGGGCAGATCGAATAATCGAGGTTGGCGCGGTCGGCCGCGAGGAATCCATAGAACGTCGCCTGCTGCGCCAGCAGGGTGTACTCGTCCAGCGCGGCGGCGGACCGTCCGAGTTTCTGCGCGATGCGCGCCCGCCAGTAACGCCATTCGTCGCGCTGCATTTGATCGGGCGTCAGTGCCTCGATCGCGGCCGCGGCGGCTTTCCAGTCGCCCTGCGCCACCGCTGCGCGCACCCGCCATTCGCGGGTCGCGTCGGTTTGCGCCGCGGCCGGCAAATCCGCGAGCCGCTTGATCGCATCCGGGCCGGCATCCACCGCGTTGTACAGCGCCAGCGTGCCGAGCAGGCGGTTGCGTTGATCCTGGTCGAACGCGAAGTGTTTTGACAACGCATCCCACCAGGTCTGCGCCTGCGTGCTGTCACGGCGTGCCAGCCGCATCAGCGCGCGCGCCACCGCTTCACGATCGTGTTTCGTGTCGGCGAAGGTCGAGGCCGTCTTGAGCAGCGCCGAAGGCGAACGCAGCGCATCGGCGATGCGCATCGCGATCGCGCCCTGGTTGTCCGGCAACCAGCTCGCGGATTGGTCGATGGTCGAAGCGTTGCCCGCATCGGCCGCGCGTTCGATCCGGTCCCATACCCGTGTCGGCGTCAGCAGTCCCTGCGCGGCGGCGGCTTGCAGCACCGGTGTGCAGGCGGAGGGCAGGTGCGTCTGCTGCCACAGTTGCGCGAGGTCGCGATCGAAATCGAGCTGCTTGCCGTCGGCGAGGTTCGCCTGCAGCGCGTCGCAGGTGAAGGTGTCGCTCAAGTCCGGCCGGTAGAAATGCCGGAACGTCGCCCAGTCTTTCTGTTGCGCCGTCCAGCGCAGTTCGGCATTGCGCAGGTCGTCGGCCGGAATCATCCCCGCGTAGCGCTGCAGGTAGTCGTCGATCGCGGCCGGCGTCGCCGTCTTGATGTCGTGCTGCAACGCCGCGGCTTCGAGATACGGATACAGCGGGTAATCCTGGAGTCCCTTTGCGAGCGTGCGCCAATCCTGCCCGCGTTGCGCGGCGGCGTAGGCGGCGCGGAACCCATCGCGTTGCTGCTGCAGCGTGGGCGCCGGCGCGGCGGCTTGCGCCGTGGCGACGGCCGCGATCGTCGAAAACGCCGCCGTTGCGAATCGACGCGTCCATGCGCGCCGCGGCGCGTTCTTCAACAAGGCCATTTGCATCCGGACGATTCTAGACGAACCGCTCCGGCGAATCGTTTGGGGAATGTTTCGCACGCGTGCGCACGCG
>DAIUEL010000051.1:9594-14214 GCA_036845145.1 Rhodanobacteraceae bacterium
GCCGCTCGTGCAGCCGCGCCGGATGCAGTTCGTTTGGCGACGGCGTACTTATGCGGCGGCTTGCAACGCGGCCACCGGCACCCGAATTTCCGCGGCCAGCGGCAGATGATCGGAAAATGCGGCCGGCAGCGTCCACATCCGATCGACCTCGATGTGCGAGGTCACCAGGATGTGGTCGATTGCGCGCTGCGGGCGCCAGCTCGGGAACGTCGGTTGCGGATGGGTCGGCGGCGCCAGCGAAGTGTGCGCGAACAGGCTGCGCAGCTCCGGACAGTCGGGTGGGCAGTTGAAGTCGCCCATCAGCACCGCGTTGGGCCGGTCGTGCAGCAGGTCGGCGATGAAGTCAATCTGGCGCTGGCGCGATTGCACGCCCAGCGACAGGTGCGCCACCGCAACCGTCAAGGCTTCGCGGCCCGCGCCGTAGCGCGCCAGCAGCACGCCGCGACCACGCAGCCGGCCGGGCAACGGGTAGTCCAGCACCTCGACCGGCTGCGCGCGGCTGATCAGGCCATTGGCGGTGTGCGCGACGTTGGAGAGATTGCGGTTGGGCTGGTGGCTCCAGTACGGCAAGCCGGAGGTTTCCGCGAGGTAGCGCGTCTGGTTGAGAAAGCCCGAGCGGACGCTGCCGGCGTCCGCTTCCTGCAGGCCGATCACGTCGAAATCGGCGATCGAACGCGCGAGGGTATCGAGATTGCCGAGCTTGTATTTGCCGGGCAGCACCGCGCCCCAGCTGCGCGTGAAGTACTCGTGGTAACGCTTCACGCTCGCGCCGGCGAGGATGTTGCAACTGAGGATGCGCAGGGTGTTGTCGGCCGGCGCTGCGGCGGGCTCGTAATTCATGACCGGATCAGCCTAGCACTTTGTCGGCGTACGCCGCGTGACGGCGCGCGCGCCTTCAGCGTTGATCGACTTGCCGGGACATCCACAGGCCGAGCTGCTGGAGTTGCGCATAGCTCTTCACTTCAGCGCTGCGCATCAGCGCGACGAACGGCGCGTCCTGCGCGTCGCTGGCGCGACGCCCGACCACCAGCGTGGGCGTGGCATCGATGCCCCAGCCGATCTGGGTGTGCTGGTCTTCGGCCATCTGCCGGGTGGTTTCCGCGCTGGTGGCCGCGGTCATGAACTTCTGCGGGTCCACGCCGTGGCGGCCGTACCAGGTCGCCATGTCCTGCAGGGAATTGAGTGGGTAATGTTCCAGCATCGCCTGGAACATCGCGTCGTGGGTCTGCTCCAGCGCACCCAGTTGCTTCGCCGCGTAGAACGCCTGCGCGTAGGGCATCCAGGCGGCGCTGAACACCGCCGGCACGTAGCGCACCTCGACGCCCTTCGGCAGTTCGGCGCGCAGCTTGTCCATGTACGGCGCGAATTCCGCGCAGTGCGAACAGCCGTAGGAAAACACCTCGACCACTTCCACCGGGCCGCTGGGTTGCGCCTGTCCGGCCGGCGGTTGCAAGGCGACGTATTCCTGGCCTTCGGTGAAGTGCGTCGAACCCGCGGGCGCCGGCGTGCTCGCAACCGTCGCATTGGACGCGGTGCTGGCCGATGCTGTGGCGCCGCCGTTGCCGTTTTCGTTGTGTGCCGAACACGCGGCCGTCAGCAGCAGGCCGCATGCGAGCAACACACCACGGATCATGCGCGCCGTGCTCATCTCACTGGGCCTTCTTCGCGGCCAATTCCTTGTTGACCAGATACAGCGTCAGGTCGACGGCCTGCTGCGCGCCGCCGGTGCTGGCCGGCGTCAAACGCCACTTGCCGTCGATCACGATGGTCGGGGTGCTGTCCGCGCCCCACGCCATGATCTGCTGGTCGGCGCGTTTCATTTCCAGGTTGACCGCGAACGAATTGGCGGTCGCGACGAACTCGTCCGGCTTGGCGCCGAACTGGCCGTAGAACTTGGCGACATCCTCGATCTTGGGCAGGTCCGCTTCGGCCTTGGGACGCTGGGTGGCCGGATCGTAGGTGGCGAGCGGACCGTTCGGTCCCCAGATCGCCTTGAACATCGCGTCGTGCGATTGCGGGTTGTCCAGCCCCAGCGCCTTGGCGGTGAAGTAGGCGCGCTGGAACACGGGCCAGTCTTCATTGGGGTGCCAGCTTGCCGGCACGAACTGCAGCACCGTGCCCGCGGGCAATTCGGCGCGCAGCTTGTCGACATAGGGCTCGAATTGGTTGCAGGCCGGGCAACCGAACGAGAACACTTCGGTCACCACCACCTTGTCGGGCTGGCCGGTGGGCTGCGGATTCTGGATCGCGAAGTACTGCTTGCCTTCGGTCCATTGCTGCGGCGTCTGCGCGGACGCGACAGCGGCAACGACGGCCAGCAACACGAATACGGCGGTGCGTTTGATCATGCTCGGATCCCCACGTTTCGGAAAACGGCCGGCAAGTGTGCCGGCCCCTTCCTGAATTCGACCGCGCGCAGGCGCGGTGGGTTCAATCGATGGCGTCGGGTTTGGTCGTGGCCTTGGTTTCCGGCGCCGCGTGCAGGCCCTCGACATAGCTCGATACCGCGGAAATGTCCTGCTCCGTCAGGTGCTGGGCGATCGCCGGCATGATCTTGGCATGGGCGTCGCTGCCCCAGCTTGCGCCGTCGTGCCAGGCCTTCAGTTGCGCCTGCACGTAATCGGCGTGCTGGCCGCCGATGTTGGGCACACGCCAGCCCGGATTGCCGGCGCCGTCGGGACCGTGGCAGGCCATGCAGGCCGGAAGGCCGCGGCTGGAATCGCCGTCGCGGTAAAGCTTCTGGCCATCGCTGGCCAGTTTCGCGTCGGCCACTCCCGGCAGGCGCTTCTGCGCGGCGAAATAGGCACCGACATCGTGCATGTCCTGCGGTGCCAGTGTGGAAGCCATGCCCTGCATGATCGCGTTCTGTCGCGTGCCGCTCTTGAAGCGCATCAACTGGCTGACGATGTACTGCTCGCTCTGGCCGGCGAGCTTGGGATATTGCGCGTCGGTGGAATTGCCGTCCATGCCGTGGCAGGCGCCGCACGCGGCGGCCTTGGCCTGGCCGGCTTTCGCGTCACCCGGCTGGGTCTTCACGGCTTGAAGCTGCGTGAGCGCGGCTTCCGCGACCTTGGACGCGCTTTCCGCGCTGGCCGGTGCGGCCGCCGCGCTGGATGCGCTGGCAGGCGCGCTCGTGGCCGGGTTCGACTCGGCCTGGGTCTGCGGCGCGGATAGTGCCACCGCGACCGGCGCCGAGGCGGCGAGCATGACAAGGACAGCTGCTGAGCGCCGGAAACCCATAGAATCCTCTCTCCCGTAAGCATGAGCACCGGCGGTAACGGCCGGCGCGAACCGCGGGATTATCGCCGCGGCAGGAAAGGTGGTCAAACGTGCAGGCATCCGACAACCCGCTTCGCGGCGCGACATTCGTGCTGGCGGCGCACCGTCCCGACCAGTTGCCGCCAGACGCCGGCGCGGAAATCGCATTCGCCGGCCGTTCCAACGCCGGCAAATCGTCGGCCCTCAACGCACTGGCTGGCCAATCGGCGCTAGCGCGCACCAGCAAGACGCCGGGGCGTACCCAGCAACTGGTGGTGTTCGCGCTGCCGGACGGCCGCCGGCTGGTGGACCTGCCGGGCTACGGTTACGCCAAGGTGCCGCCGAGCCTGCGCGATCACTGGCGGCAGGCGATCGATCATTACCTGCGCAAGCGCCAGTCGCTGCGCGGGCTGGTGCTGATCGCCGACATTCGCCATGCGCTGATGCCGTTCGATCGCCAGATGCTGGCCTACTGCGCCGAAATCGAGCTGCCGTGCGTGGTGCTGCTCAGCAAGGCCGACAAGTTTTCGCGGGCCCAGGCGCGCACGCGCCAGCGCGAGGTCGATGCGGAAATCGCCAAGCAACACTGGCGCGCGCAGACCATCGCGTTCTCGGCGCCAGCCGGCACCGGCCTCGACGAAGCGCGCGCCGCGGCGGCGGCGTTGCTGGGTGAAGTGCGGGAGGTGTGAGGCGCGTCTTGGACATGGACCGATACGGATTTTTGCAGCGGCATGGCAGTTGATGTCCCGGCCCGCGGTCTTCCACTTTGATCCATGTCAAAAGCGCTGGCCTCGAAGATCACGCGTCGCCAGCCACTTGCGCTGCGCATGACGCCACCCCATCTTGATCGCCTTGCCCCATTGAAGGCGCGCGCATGTCTGGTCCCAGTCACGTTGCCGAACAACCGATCGAACGGCGCGCGCAACTCGTGGAATATCTCGCTGCCGGCGGCCGCCCGGCTGCGCAGTGGAAGATCGGCACCGAACACGAGAAGTTCGTGTTCCGCACCGACGACTTGCGGCCGCCGCCGTACGAAGGCGAGCGCGGCATCGGCGCGCTGCTGAAAGGCGTCGCCGGCTGCGGCTGGGATCCGGTGGAGGAAAACGGCAACGTGATCGCGCTGGCGCGCGGCAATGCCTCGGTCACGCTGGAACCCGCGGGCCAGCTCGAACTTTCCGGCGCACCGCTGGAAACCATCCACCAGACCTGCTGCGAAGTGCAGGAACACCTCGACTGCGTGCGCCGTGCGGCGGAACCGCTGCGGCTCGGCATCCTCGGCATGGGCTTCCAGCCGAAATGGAAGCGCAACGAGATGCCGTGGATGCCCAAGGGCCGCTACGCGATCATGCGCCGCTACATGCC
>DAIUEL010000052.1:0-10950 GCA_036845145.1 Rhodanobacteraceae bacterium
GAGATGCACGCGCTGAGCGAATTCCTGCGCGCCGAAAAACACGCGGGCAAGCGCATCTATCCGCCGGGGCCACGCATCTTCGCGGCGCTGGATGCGACACCGTTCGAAGCGGTGAAGGTCGTGATCCTGGGGCAGGACCCGTACCACGGCCCGGGTCAGGCGCACGGATTGTGCTTTTCGGTGCAGCCGGGCGTGCCGGTGCCACCGTCGTTGCAGAACATCTTTGCGGAAATCCAGAATGATCTCGGCATCGCGCGGCCCGACCATGGTTGCCTCACACCTTGGGCGGAACGCGGCGTGCTGCTGTTGAACTCGGTGCTGACGGTGCAGGCCGGCAGTCCGGGCGCGCACCAGGGCAAGGGTTGGGAAGGGTTCACCGATCGGGTGATCGATGCGCTGAATCGTGACCGCGAGGGACTGGTGTTCTTGCTGTGGGGTTCGTATGCGCAAGCCAAGGGTCGGCTGATCGACACCCGCCGCCATTGTGTTCTGAAGGCGCCGCACCCATCTCCCCTGTCGGCGCACCGCGGCTTCCTGGGTTGCCGGCACTTTTCCAAGGCCAATCAATATCTTGAAGCGCAGGGGCAGACGCCGATCGACTGGTCGCTGCCGCCCCGCGCCAGTCTGGTCGCCCCGGCATCGGAGGACGCTTTGGCCGCCCCGGAAGCATGACTTCCGGCCCCTTGCAATTCCTGAACTCATCAGTATAATTTAGCTCATCACCCTCATGGCGAAGCCGGTTCCGAGCCCGGAGCCGCGCGGGAACCTTCACGAGGGTTTGGCACTCGAAAAGTTAGAGTGCCAATACAGACGAATGGGGTACATAGGATGAGCGAAGCTCTGGTCGCCAACAACCTGCCGATTCCCAGTGTCGTCGGCAGCCTCGATGCCTACATCGGCGCGGTCCATCGCATTCCCGTGCTCGACGCCGACGAGGAACACGACCTCGCGCAGCGTTATCGGGAAGAGGAAGATCTCGACGCCGCGCGCAAGCTGGTGATGTCGCACCTGCGTTTCGTGGTGCACGTTGCCCGCGGCTATTCAGGTTACGGCCTGCAGATGTCGGACCTGATCCAGGAAGGCAACATCGGCCTGATGAAGGCGGTGAAGCGGTTCGATCCGGATCATGGCGTGCGGCTGGTCAGTTTCGCGGTGCACTGGATCCGTGCCGAGATGCACGAGTTCATTCTGCGCAACTGGCGCATCGTGAAAGTCGCCACCACCAAGGCGCAGCGCAAGCTGTTCTTCAACCTCCGGAAATCCAAGAAGCGCCTCGGCTGGATGAACATGGAAGAGGTGCGCGAGATCGCCAAGGATCTGGGCGTCCCGGAAGCCACCGTGCTGGAAATGGAATCGCGCCTGTCGGGCCGCGACGTCGGTTTCGATGCGCCCACCGAATCCGACGACGATGCGCCGCCCGCACCGGTGGCGTATCTGGAAGACCACGGTGCGGATCCGTACCTGCAACTGGCCGACGCCGACCAGGAAGAGCATCAGCTCGATACCCTGCAGCACGCCATGGCCAAGCTGGACGACCGTACCCGCGACATCATCCGGCGCCGCTGGCTGGTCGAAGACAAGGCGACCTTGCAGGATCTCGCCGACGACTACGGCGTGTCCGCCGAGCGCATCCGCCAGCTCGAAGCCAACGCGATGAAGAAGATGCGCGGGGCGTTTGCTGCGTAAGCGCAACCTCCGTTACAAGAGCAAAGCAGGACGGCCGCCTCGTGCGGCCGTCCTGCTTTTGTAGGTTGGGCTGAGGCGGGCTTCATCCGCCGAAGCCCAACGACACCGACACCAAGTCGGGCTTCGCATTGCTCAGGCCAACCTGCGCCTGCCTCAATACAAATCCGCCGGATCGACATCGATCGACCAGCGCAAGCCGCGCGGTTGCAGCAAGGCTTGCAGCTGCGGCAGCCATGCCGCGAGCGCCTGGCGCAATTTCGAGCGTTGCGAGGATTCCAGCAGCAATTGCGCGCGGCGTCGCCCTGCGCGCAGCGGCATCGGCGCCGCGAACGGGCCGTTGATCCGTACGACGGGCTCGCGATGCTTGGGGTCGGTGCAATCGGAAGCCGCGACGTGTGCAATCGCATCACGCGCGGCTGCCATGAATCCGTCCAATGCGTCGCGCCGCGCGCAATCCGCGCGCAGCAGCGCAATGTACGCAAACGGTGGCAGTCCCGAGGCAAGCCGGTCGCCGAGTTCCAGCGCCGCCGCGGCGTCGTAGCCGCCCTTGAGCAACGTCACCAGCAACGGGTGTTCGGGCTCGTGGGTTTGCAGCCACACCGCGCCCGGCTTGTCGGCGCGCCCCGCGCGGCCTGCGACCTGCACGATCAGTTGCGAGAGCCTTTCCCCGGCGTGGAAATCGACACTGTGCAGGCCTTCGTCCACGCCCACGATCGCGACGGTGGTGAGGTTCGGCAGATCGTGGCCCTTCGCGAGAATCTGCGTGCCGACCAGGATCGCTGGCTTGCCTTCCGCAAGCTTGTCGAAAATTTTCGCGAACGCATCACGCCGGCGGGTGCTCTCGCGATCGATGCGCAAGACGGGAATGTCCGGATAACGCGCGGCGAGGGCTTCCTCCAGTCGTTCGGTACCCTGACCTTGCGGAATCAGCGCATCGGCATGGCAATTCGGACAGGCTTCGGGCGCGCGTTCACTGTGCCCGCAATGATGGCAAAGCAGTTGTCGTCGCCCGCGGTACAGCGTCAACGGTTTTTCGCAACGCGGGCACGCCGCGTGCCAGCCGCACGCATGACAAAGCAACACCGGCGCATAGCCACGGCGATTTTTGAAAACCAGCGCCTGTTCGCCACGCGCGACGCAAGCGTCCAGCGCATCCAGCAACACGGGCGACAGGCCATGCGCAAGTTTCAATCCGCGCAAATCCAGCACGTGCACGGGCGAGGGCGGTCGCGCATGGGCACGATGGTGCAGGCGCAGACGCACGTAGCGCCCGCCTTCCACGTTCGCCAGCGTTTCCAGTGAAGGCGTGGCGCTGCCCAGCACGATCGGCACCCCCAGCGATTGCGCACGCATCAGCGCAAAGTCGCGCGCGTGATAGCGAAAGCTCTCCTGTTGCTTGTACGAGGCATCGTGTTCCTCGTCCACCACGATCAGACCGGCCTTGGGCAGCGGCGCGAACACGGCCGAGCGCGTGCCCAGCACGATGGCTGCGTCGCCGGAACGCGCGTCCAGCCATGCACGCGCACGTTCGCCCTCGGCGAGGTTGGAATGCAGCACCGCGATGCGCGCGTCGAAGCGTGCGCGCAACCGGCGCAGCGCCTGCGGCACCAATCCTATTTCCGGTACCAACCACAGCGCCTGCCGGCCTTGCTGCAACACGCGCTCGGTCAGCCGCAGGTAGATTTCGGTCTTGCCACTGCCGGTGACGCCCTGCAACAGAAAGGGATGGAAGCCGCCGCCGGCGGACAGGACGGTGGCGAGCGCGTCGGCTTGCTCGTCGTTCAGCACCGGCGCGGCGCCATCGCGCGGTTGCGGCGAGCCGGCGTGAAGCTGCGTGCGCTCGATCAGCTCCGCCGCGGCGAGCCGGCGTGCCGCCGCGCGCCAGCCCGGCAGCAAGGTATCGAGTTCGCTGGCGGAAAGGGCGACGTCCGCCAATGTTTCCAGCAATGCGGCCGAACCGCCCCGCCGGCTGCGTGCATCGCGTGCCGCCGTACCGGCCGCGGTAAGTTGCCAGGCTTCCTCGGCGAAGTCGGAGGGCGCGCGACCCTCGCGCAAACCCAGCGGCAGGGCGCCAAAGATCACTTCGCCGATGGCGCCGCACCAGTAATCCGCGGCGCGCCGCAGGTTCGAAAGCAACTCCGGATCGAGCAACGGCTCGTCGTCCAGCACCGCATCGATATACTTCAGTTGCTGTCCGGTGACATCGGCTTCCGTCCCGAATTCGAGGACGACGCCAGTGCGGTGCGCGTGTCCGAACGGCACCCGTACCCGCGATCCCGCGCGCACTGTCGACGAGTCCGACCGGTAACTGAAAGTCTGGGGCAACGGTACCGGCAGCGCGACGCGCACGATGCAGGCCGACGAATCCGGTCGCGACGGTTCGGTCATGACTTACCGGCGTTTGTTGTCATCGCGTGCAGGAATAGCGGGTAAACCGGTGACGTATTGGCAAATTTTTTCTTATCCACAAACGCTGTGGATAAGGTTGTGGAACACCGGCGAGCAAGCGCCGCCAAGGCTCGCCGGATCGGCCCCGCGCACGGGTTGGCGATTTTTTCGACAACTGAATTTTCGTTTTTACTATCAACAGCATGGCCGTCGGAGTCGGGTGAAATCCGGGTGGATACCGGCATCAGGAAGCGGCGGCGGGCACGGTTTTGCGGCTGTGCACAACGAGCGCCGGAGCCCCGCTGGAGGCCGTCGCGCGCCCCAAGTGACATCATGCGCCCGTCAGGCTGATCAATACGGCGAATACCGAGCCGAATCCCATCATGATGAGATAGCAGAAGCCGAGCGACCAGTACTTCAGGTTGGTCATGAACCAGCCTTGCCGGTACACCCGCTTCTGCATCAGCCACAGGTACACGAACATCCAGATCCATGCGGCAGCGGTGAGAAGGTACAGCGGAACCTTGAGCCAGCCGGCGTGCGGCAGCAGCGTATGGCGCAACACCGCGATGCCTACCAATACCAGCATTGACAGCATCAGGAACGCGTGGCTGTGCATGGCCACGATCAGGTGCTCCATGTACAGCCGCTTCTTGAAGATGTAAAAGATCTTCAGCAGCAGCGCGAACAGCGGCAGCAGCAGGAACAACACCGTGGGCGCGGCGGAAAACAAGCCCAGCGTGAACTTGCGGCGGGCGATCTGCTGATCGGCGAAACTGCCCTCGTTCATCGCATGCAGTTGCTGCTGGGCGTTGCCGATCGAATCGTTCAGCCAATCCACCGCCACATCGGGCAACCAGCCCACCTTGAGCGGTTTGGTGTCGCGGTTCCACAACACCTTGTTGTTGATCACGATGTTGCCTTCGGAGAAGGCGCCGTGATCCGACGACACCGGCGCCGGCACCGCCTTTGGCGTGCGTGTCACCGAGACGCTCGGACCAGCCGAGCCGGTGGAAATGCGCACGGCTTCCTTCGGCACGCTCGTGAAGCCGGAGCGCACGGTCAACTGGATCGCGAAGAACGCCACGATCGCGAGGAAGAACACCAGCCTGAACGGCGTCACGTAACGCGCGCGTTTTCCCTCGAAGTAATCCAGCGTGAGTTTGCCCGGCCGCAGGTACAATGGCCCGAGCGTGCGGAACAGCCGCTCGTCGACATTCAATATGCTGTCTGCGACATCGGACATGACGCTGCCGAAATGCCGCACCAGCCCCTGGATCGGCTGGCCGCACGCGTAGCAATACCTGCCGTACAGCGGCGCACCGCAGTTCTCGCACTTGCCGGTCGAGGGCGCCGGCGGCGATGCTGCGGGTTCGGCGGGTGGCGTCGTTTCGTGTGACATCGGGTCTTCCGCAATGCCCCAGATTCTAGCCTTGGATCGTGCGCGTTTCGCGCGCGAGCTGCGTGCGACGATCAAGCTGGCGCTGCCGCTGATCGCCGGGCAGTTGTCCGCGGTCGGGATGAGTGCCGTCGACGTGGCACTGGCCGGCCATTACAACGCACACACGCTGGCCGCGGTCGCAGTGGGCGCCAACGTGTGGGTGCTGGGGCTGGTGAGCGCGGTCGGGGTGATGATGGCCTTGTCGCCTTCGGTCGCGCAATTGGACGGTGCCGGGCGGCAGCGGGAAATCGGGCCGCTGTTCCGGCAGGCATTGTGGCTGGCGGCGGCGCTGTCGGTGCTGCTGTGGTTCGGCGCGCGCCATTCGGGTCCATTGCTGAACCTGATCGGCGTCGATCCGACGCTCACCGACGACGTGCAGGCGTTCCTGCACGCCCTGAGCTGGGGCGCGCCGGGCCTGTGCGGTTATTTCGCGTTGCGCGGCTTGTGCGAAGGTTCGAGCTGGACGCGGCCGACGATGGTGTTCGGCGTGTTCGGGCTCGCGGTACTGGTGCCGCTGGACTGGATCATGATCTACGGCAAGTTCGGCTTTCCCGCGATGGGCGCCGAAGGCGCGGGTATCGCCAACGCGCTGGCGCTGTGGCTGCAACTGCTGGCGTTTCTCGCGTACCTGAAGTTCGGCCAGCGTTTTCGCAGCCTCGACCTGTTCGTGCGGATGGAACGTCCCGACTGGCACGCGATCCGGCACCTCCTGTGGATCGGCGTGCCGATGGCGGTGACGCTGCTGATGGAAGCCGGGCTGTTCGTGATCTCGGCGCTGCTGATCAGCCGGCTCGGCACGGTCGCGATCGATGGCCACCAGATCGCGATCAACGTCGCGTCGGTCACCTTCATGTTGCCGCTGGGGTTGGCGCTGGCGGTGACGGTGCGGGTCGGCAACGCCGCCGGGCGCGGCGACGCGCACGCGGTGCGCTATGCGGGATTCACCGGTATCGCGCTGACGCTGGCGACCCAGGCGCTGTCGGCCACGCTGATGCTGGCGATTCCGCATGCGATCGCGCACATCTATTCGGGCGATCCGCGCGTGATCGCGCTGGCCGCGCAACTCCTGATCCTGGCCGGCATCTTCCAGTTTTCCGATGGCATCCAGGTGGTGGCGAACGGTGCGCTGCGCGGCTTGAAGGACACCCGGATGCCGATGCTGATCACCGCCGTCGCGTATTGGGGAATCGGCATGCCGACGGGCGCGTGGCTGGCGTTCGGCGCCGGCCATGGCGTCCGTGGCATGTGGGTGGGACTGATCGCCGGCCTGACCGCGGCGGCGGTATTGCTGGCCGCCCGCTGGACCGTGCAGACGCGCGACGATCGCTGGCGGCGGTTTGCGGTCGCATCGTCGCCGATCGACTGACAATCGCATTCTCCCCCCCAAGCGCTTCGCGTGACGCAAACCGCCCACGCGGCTACGCTTGGGCAACCGCTTCATCCATCCGGAAACCATCGTCATGAACAACCCACCACGACGCGGCTTCGCGGGCTTCATGCGTGCGCTCGGACGCGGCATCAACGTCACGCGGCTGGTGATCATCAACGTGGTGTTCTTCGGCATCCTGCTCCTGGTCCTGGGGCTGATGTTTCGCGGCGCGCCCAAGGTCGGGTCGGATACGGTGCTGCTGCTGAAGCCCGAAGGCCAACTGGTCGAACAGTTCAGCGTCGATGCATTGGCGCGCGCGGCGGCGCGCGCCTCGGGGCAACCGGTGGGGCAGGTGCAGGTGCGCGATCTGGTCGCGGCGATCGATCACGCGGCGCACGATGCGCGCATCACCCGCATCCTGATCGATCCATCCAACCTGCAGTTCGGTGGCATGGGCGCGCTGGAAGAAGTCGGCGCGGCGCTGGATCGTTTCCGCGCATCGGGCAAACCGGTGGTCGCGTGGGGCACGCAATTCAACCAGATGCAGTACCTGCTCGCGGCCCACGCCAACGAGGTGCTGCTCGACCCCGCGGGGTCCATCTCGGTCAGTGGGCTTTCCGATTACCGCAGTTACTACAAGAGCCTGCTGGACAAGCTCGGCATCAGCGCGCACCTGTTCCGGGTTGGCGAATTCAAGTCGGCGGCGGAACCGTTCATTCTCGACGGTCCCTCGCCGGCGTCATTGGAAGCCGACAAGTACTGGATGGGCGGCCTGTGGAACACCTGGCTGGACAAGGTCGGCAAGCTGCGGCACCTCGATCCCGCCACGCTCGGCCAGCAGATCGACAACCTGCCCGCCGAAATTCCAGCGGCCAGGGGCGATGTCGCGCAACTCGCGCTGAAATTGCATTGGGTGGATGGCCTCGCCACGCGCGAAGACGTCGTGCGGACGATGCAGAAGCACGGCGTCGCGACTGCCAACGGCACGGGCTTCCGCGCGGTGGATCTGGATCACTACCTGCCGCAAACGGTGGATGTCGGCCTCGGCAAGCCGCAGGTCGCGGTGATCGTGGCCGAGGGCGACATCGTGTCCGGGCGGCAGGCCGCAGGCAAGATCGGTGGCGAATCGACCGCCGCGCTGATCCGTGCGGCACGTGCCGATCGCAACGTGCGCGCGATCGTGTTGCGCGTGGATTCGCCCGGCGGCGAGGCGTTCGCGGCCGAGCAGATTCGCCGGGAAGTGGTGTTGGCCGAAAAAGCGGGCAAGCCGGTGATCGTGTCGATGGGCGATCTGGCCGCAAGCGGCGGCTACTGGATTTCGATGAACGCCAATCGCATTTTCGCCGAGCCCGACACCATCACCGGTTCCATCGGCATCTTCGGCTTGTATTTCACTGCATCCGACGGACTGGCCAAGCTCGGCATCAACACGGCAGGCCAAGGCACGACGCCGCTCGCAGGGGCGATGGACCCGCGCCGTCCGCTCGACCCCGCGCTGGGTGCGATGATCCAGAGCACCATCGACCGCGGTTACCGGCAGTTCGTCGGCAACGTCGCCGATGCGCGCGGCAAGAGCTACGCCGAGATCGACGCGATCGCGCAAGGCCGCGTGTGGTCTGGCGCGCAGGCGCTGCAACGGGGACTGGTCGATGAGCTGGGCGGGCTGCACGACGCGATCGCCTACGCCGCGAAGCATGCAAAGCTCGGCGACCATTTCGCGGTGCGTTATTTCCAGCCGCCGGTCAGTTTGTGGCAACGCTTCCTGATGGGCGCCGGCGACAGCGCCTCGGCGCGCATGCTGACGGCGTTGGGACTGAGGATTCCGGAGGCGTGGCTGATCGCGGTTCCGAAACTGTTGCCGGAATGGTCGTGGCTGCAGCACGCCGTGCCCGGCAAACCAGTGCAATACGCCTATTGTTTCTGTCGGCTGCAGTGACCGGTTCGTCGCAAACCCATGCGACGGCCGCGATGACGGCATAGCGGCCGTTCCCGTTGCGTCGGCGGCGGTGGCGTGCCCTGTCGGTTTCGTCGCCGTCCGCGCTTCCGGTCATACCGCTTGCTGCCATCGCGGAGACGGTTGTGGCGAAACGGCGAGGGCATGGGTTCAGCGCGCGATCGTTGCGCGCCGAAACCTGTCCGATGCGCGACTGGCGCAGGAGCACTTGTCGTAGGTCCTGGTCGGCACGCAGGACAGCGGCAATCCGCCGGATTCGCCGCCGGCAAATGGACGTCCAAACGCTTGCAGAGCCGTGGCGACGCCGTCAAGCTGCATGTTCCCGAGGAGAGTCAACATGCCAGGCAAGACCCGTCCGCCGCGCGGCGTCACGAAAAAAACCGCGCGCGCGACAACCGCCAGCAAACCGGAAGTGCCCGCGTCGAAGCCCGATCTCGCCGCGGTGCGCGCCGAGATCGACGGCATCGACCACCAGATACAGGCGCTGATCGCGCGCCGCGCACATTGGGCGCACGAAGTCGGCCGCGCCAAGGGCAAGCTCGCCGCGGCGGTGGATTATTACCGGCCGGAACGCGAAGCGCAGGTATTGCGGCGGGTGGTCGATCGCAATGGTGGGCCGCTGGCCGACGACGTGCTGGTGCGGCTGTTCCGCGAAATCATGTCGGCGTGCCTCGCCCAGCAGGAACCCTTGAAGATCGGTTATCTCGGCCCGGAAGGCACGTTTTCGCAGCAGGCGGTGTTCAAGCATTTCGGGCATTCGGCCAAGGGATTCCCGCTGGCCAGCATCGCCGAAGTGTTCGACGAAGTCGCCGAAGGCCGTGCCGATTTCGGCGTGGTGCCCGTCGAGAATTCCGGACAGGGTACGATCCAGTCGACGCTGGATTTGTTCCTCGGCTCGCCGCTGAAAATCTGTGGCGAAGTGGAATTGCACGTGCACCAGTACCTGCTGTCGCGCAGTGGCCATCTCGAGGATATCGAACGCGTGTATTCCCACGGCCAGTCGCTGGCGCAGTGCCGCGGCTGGTTGCGCCAGAACCTGCCGCGCGTCGAGTTGGAAGCGGTATCCAGCAACGCCGAAGCCGCGCGCCGCGCGCGCAAGGCCGACGACGTGGCGGCGATCGCCGGCGAAAGCGCGGCGCACGTGTATGGATTGCAGGTGGTGGCCGGCCCGATCGAGGATCGTCCCGACAACACCACGCGGTTCCTCGTGCTCGGCCGTGCGCTGTTCCCGCCGTCCGGCAACGATCGCACGTCGCTGCTGGTGTTCGTGCGCGACCAGCCGGGCGCGCTGTACCGCGTGCTGGAACCGCTGGCGCGGCATGGCGTCAGCATGAACCGCATCGAGTCGCGCCCGGCGCACACCGGCAAGTGGCAGTACGCGTTCTTCATCGATGTCAATGGCCACGTGGACGAACCGCCGCTGCGCGATGCGTTGGCGGAGCTGGGTGATTTCGCCTCGCAGGTGACGGTGCTGGGTTCATATCCCGTTGCGATAACCTGAAACTCGGGGCATGTTCGTGCGGTCCCACGTTCATTGCCATGAACGAGAACGCGCCATGCGACGCCTTTGCCTGTTGCTGGTCCTGCCCATCCTTGCAGGTGCATGGCCTGCGCTGGCGCGCGCGGACTCCTATGCGGACGCGTTGTCGCAATGCCTGATCCGATCGACCACACCCGCGGACCAGAAAACCGTGCTGCGCTGGGCGTTCGCGACCATGGCGCTGGACCCGGACGTCGCGCCGCTGAGTGCCATCACCCCCTCGCAACGCGCGTCGATCAACCAGAAGGCCGGTGCGCTGGTGACGGACCTGCTGGCGCGTGCGTGCAATCAGCCCGCGCAACAGGCGCTGATGTTTGAAGGGCCGGGCGCGGCGCGCACCGCGTTCGAAGCCTGGGCGCGCTGGGCGATCACCAATCTCGCGAGTGAGCCGCACGTGATGCAAGGCGCGGGCGCGCTGCTGCAATACATCGACCTCGGCAAGCTGATGTCGCTGATTCCGTTGCAGGGTTTTCCGCCGGCGGGCGGCAGCACACATTGAACGCAGGTTGGGCTGATGCCGGCCTCATCGGCGGAAGCCCAACGTCTTCCGCACGATCATGTCGGGCTTCACT
>DAIUEL010000052.1:11050-14017 GCA_036845145.1 Rhodanobacteraceae bacterium
GGCGTTCCCCGTCGCGCGTCCGAGGCCAGCCATGTCCCTGCACGAAAGCATCCTGGAGACGATCGGCGGCACGCCGATCATCAAGCTGCACCGCCTCGCGCCGTCCCATGTGGCGCTGTACGCCAAGGTCGAATCGTTCAACCCCGGCGGCTCGGTCAAGGATCGCCTCGCCATCGCGATCGTCCTCGATGCGGAACAGCGGGGCAGCCTCAAGGCTGGCCAGACCGTGGTCGAGGCGACCTCCGGCAATACCGGCGTCGCGCTGGCGATGGTGTGCGCCGCGCGCGGTTATCCGTTCGTCGCGGTGATGTCGGATTCGTTCTCGATCGAGCGGCGCAAGCTGATGCGTGCGTACGGCGCGAAGGTGATCCTGACGCCTGCCGCCGAGCGCGGCACCGGCATGGTGCGCAAGGCCGAGGAGCTTGCCGCAAAGCATGGCTGGTTCCTCGCGCGTCAATTCGAGAATGAAGCCAATCCGGCGTACCACCGCAGCACCACCGGACCGGAGATCCTGCGCGACTTCGCCGGCCGGCGGCTCGATTATTTTGTGAGCGGCTGGGGCACCGGCGGCACCCTCACCGGCGCGGGTGAAGTGCTGAAGCTCGCGCGCCCGGACATCCAGGTGATTGCGACCGAACCCGCGAACGCCTCGCTGCTCGCGGGCGGCGAATGGCACCCGCACCGGATCCAAGGCTGGACGCCGGACTTCCTGCCCGAGGTGTTGAGCCGGACCATCGCCGACCAGATCATTCCCGTCGACGACGTCGTCGCGCGCGATACCGCGCGGCGACTCGCGCGCGATGAGGGCATCTTCTGCGGCATTTCCTCCGGCGCCACTGTCGCCGCCGCGCTGGAAGTCGCAAAGCAGGCGGCGCCGGGCTCGGTGCTGCTGGCGATGCTGCCCGACACCGGCGAGCGCTACCTGTCCACGTTCCTGTTCGAGGGCGTGAACGAAGGCTCGGATGACGAGTGGCTGGCGGAGCGATAGCACCAACGCGCGGCATCGCCTGCCTTACCCTTGAAGGATCGCACGTCAACAGCGTCATTCCGGACGCCGCGTGGTGGCGATCCGGAATCCAGTGGCGTTGCTCCTGCGCGGACGGACAAATCGATGCCCATCGGCACGCCGTCCACGCCCGCGCTTGTGGGGCGAGTGGCAACCCGCCGCTGACCTGCACAACGCTCGGCGGGATCCGCTTCGCTGCTCCCGCCCTGCGTGCTTCGACATTCGCGTTTGCAGTCCTGCAAACACAGTCGGATCGCGGCTACGCGGCGTCCGGCATGGCGAATGCCGCGCGCTTGCGTCACGTCGCGCGCTTGAGTGCAACGACGGCATTCAATCCGCCGAACGCGAACGCGTTCGACAGCACCGCACGCACCGGTGTTACGCGCGCGGCGTTCGGCACGTAGTCGAGGTCGCATTCCGGATCGGGGTCGATGAAGTTGGCGGTGGGCGGAATCACGCCCTCGCGCAATGCACCGATGGCCGCGACGATTTCCAGCGCGCCGGCGGCGCCGAGCGCATGGCCGTGCACGGACTTGGTGGACGACACCGCAACCTTCGCCGCGTGATCGCCCAGCGCCGCATGGATCGCGCGGGTTTCGGTGGGATCGTTGGCGGGCGTGGCGGTGCCGTGGGCGTTGATGTAGTCGATGTCTGCCGGTGCAAGTTGCGCGTCGCGCAGCGCCGCGGTCATCGCGCGCGCCGCGCCCACGTCCGACGGCATCACGATATCGCCGGCGTCCGCGCTCATGCCGGCACCCGCGAATTCGGCCAGGATGTCCGCGCCGCGCGCCCGCGCATGGTCGAAGTCCTCCAGCACGATCATGCCCGCGCCTTCGCCCAGCACCAACCCACGGCGCTGCCTGCAGAACGGCCGGCAAGTGTCGTCGGCCAACACGCGCATCGCTTCCCAGGCACGCAGCACGCCGAGCGTGAGGCAGGCTTCGGTGCCGCCCGCCAATGCGACATCGGCGACGCCCGCGCGCACCAGCGCGAACGCCTGCGCGAACGCGTGGTTGGCCGAGGCGCAGGCGCTCGATACCGCGAAGCTCGGGCCGGTGATGCCGAATTCGATCGAGACCTGCGAAGCCGGCGCGCTCATCATCCGCCGCACGATCGAGAGCGGATGCAGACGGGGATTGCCTTCGCCGTACAGGCGCTTCGAGCACTCGTCGTTGGTGACTTCGCCACCGGTGCCGGTGCCGATCACGCAACCGCTGCGCTGGCGCAGGTCGCCTTGCGCGAAGTCGAGCCCGGATTGCGCCACCGCTTCGTGCGCGGCGACAAGCGCGAACTGCGAAACGCGATCGAGCAGGATCAATTTCTTCGAATCGAAGTGCGCGGCAGGGTCGAAGTCGCGCACCTGCGCCGCCACCTTGACCCGCATGTCCTGGGTTTCGAAACCGGCCAGCGGCGCGATCGCGCTTCGGCCCTCCCGCATGGCTTCCCAGACGGCGGGCGCGTCGTGGCCCAATGCGCAGATGGCGCCGACCCCGGTAATGACGACGCGGCGGTCCATGGCGGAACGGATTACGCGGCGGGCGGCGCCGGCGGCGTGGTGTCGCCCGTCGCGGGAGGATTCGCAGCCTTGTCCGCCAGCAACTTTTCGACCGTCTCGACCAGCCCTTTCACCGATTCGGTATCGAAGTTGGGATCGCGGTCGGGCATCTGGATCTTGAAGCGATCCTCGATCTCGAAAATGATCTGGATCGCGTCGAGCGAAGGAATCTCGAGGTCCTTCAGAGTGGAATCGAGCGTCACCTTGCTCTCTTCGATGCCGGCTTCCTTGGCGATGATCGAGAACACGGTTTGGCGTACGTCTTCGCTCATGGTGGGGTCCCTTCGGCGTTGTTGCGCGGTGGCACCGGCGCAGCATGGTCCGCGTCGCCACCCAGCAAGAGGATACCAGCGACGATGATGGCCGAACCGAGGATCTTCTCCCAGCCCATGGGGTCATCGAACAC
>DAIUEL010000053.1:0-13959 GCA_036845145.1 Rhodanobacteraceae bacterium
ACCTGCCGCGCAACACGCGCTCGGGCCTGCGCAACGTGATCGAGGTGCTGCGCGACGTCGACGGCATCAGCTTCACCTTCTTCACCGCGCGCGACGTGGTGCGGCACCCGCTGGTCGCCAAGATCGTGCGCGCCTACGAAAGCGCGGAAGAAAACGCCAACGCGAAGCTGGAAGCAGAGCCGCGCACACGCACGCCGCGTGACGAGGACCGCGGATGAACACCGCCCGCGCGGGCCGCCTGTTCCGATCCTTCGGTGTCGCCGATCCGCGTCGGACGCTGGGCCTGGCGGTGCACGTGGATTACGCAATCCCCCGCCGCGGCCTTCCGGCAGCCGTCAGTTTCAAGCGCTGGACCGAAGCGGCGCTGTTCGCCGCGCGTCATCGCAAGCCGGCCGAGCTGTCGATCCGGATCGTGGACGCGCGCGAGGGCCGCGCGTTGAACTGGCAGTACCGCGACAGGGATTACGCCACCAACGTGCTGTCGTTTCCCGTGGAATTGCCGCCCGGGGTCGCCTCGCCGCTGCTGGGCGACCTTGCGATCTGCGCGCCGGTGGTCGCCCGCGAGGCACGCGAACAAGGCAAGGCGCTGCGCGATCACTACGCGCACCTGACCGTGCACGGGGTGTTGCACCTGCTGGGCTTCGACCACCAGGAAGATGCCGACGCCGCGCGGATGGAAAAACTGGAAACCGGCATCCTTGCCAAGCTCGGCGTGCCCGACCCCTACTGACCCCGCGCCACCTGCGATGCCGGCGCGCATCCGCTAGAATCGAGAATCCGCCCCTTCCGGGGACGTGCCCCACCCCAATGTCCGCAGAACCCCCAAGTACAACCGGCCCCGCCCACCGCTCGCTGTGGGATCGTTTGGGCCACATGCTCTCAGGCGAACCCCGCAGCCCCGAGGACCTGCTCGCGGAACTCCGCGAAGCACAGAGCAACGGCCTGCTTACCGGCGAGACCTTCGCGATGATCGAAGGCGCGATCCACGTCACCGAGATGGTCGTGGGCGACGTGATGGTGCCGCGCGCGCAGATGGTCACGCTGGACATCGACGACGACTTGCCGGCGATCCTCGAAACCGTGGTCGAATCCGGCCACTCGCGCTTTCCCGTGCACGGCGAGGACAAGGACGAGATCCTCGGCATCCTGCTGGCCAAGGACCTGCTGAAGCGCGGCGACAACGGCGCGCTCGACCTGCGCGCGCTGCTGCGCCACGCGGTGATGATTCCCGAATCCATGCGCCTGAACGTGCTGCTGGCGGAGTTCCGCCGCTCGCGCAACCACATGGCGGTGGTGGTGGACGAATACGGCGGCGTCGCCGGCCTCGTCACCATCGAGGACGTGCTGGAGGAAATCGTCGGCGAGATCGACGACGAGCACGACGAAGCCGTGCCGCCGCAACTGGTCGTCGCACAGCCCGATGGCAGCTGGCTGGTCGATGCGCTGACGCCCATCGAGGATTTCAACGAGCAGTTCGATACCGCGTTTTCCGACGAGGAATACGACACGGTCGGCGGCCTCGTCACCGCCGAGATCGGCCATCTGCCGGACCCGGGCGAAACCGCCACGCTCGGCGATTATTCTTTCGACGTGACTCGCGCGGATGATCGACGGGTGTTGCAGTTCCGCGTTCGCAAGGGTGCAGCCGCATAGCGCGGGGCTCGGAAAATCCGACAACGCTTCGTTACTCCGGGGCTGCCCGCGCTTTGTGCAGGCAGAACCCCACTGCGCTTGTAGATTGCAAACGCGAACGCCACCGGCGGCGCGGAGCGCGAGCGCCATGGTCTGCGCGAGTCAATCTGTCCCGCGCAAGATCCCGAACCGATTCCGGATTCGGGCCTGCAGCCCGCTCGGGAATGGCTATGAAACAGCGAACGCCTGGAAAGTGTTTTTGTTTCCCGGCAAACCCGGCATCATGCCGCGTCACCGCCGCGCAGACGCTCGATGCGAACGATCATCCGCTATCCCTCGATTCTCAATGCACTGGTCTGGGTCTTGCTTTCGTGCGCTTTGCTTCCAGCCCGTGCCGGCGTCGCCGACGCGCCCGGCGCCGACTTGCGCGTGGACCTCTACACCTACGGCCCCGGCTCGGTGTACTGGGAACGCTTCGGCCACGACGCGCTGGTGATCACCGACACGACCACCGGCGAGGCGTACGCCTTCAACTACGGCCTGTTCGATTTCGACCAGGAGGATTTCTACCTCAACTTCGCGCGCGGCATCATGATCTACCGCGCGGCCGCGTGGCCCGCGGTCGATGATATCCGGGAATATTCCGGCGAGGGCCGCTCGATCACCAGCCAGCACCTGAACCTGACGCCCGCGCAGCGCGCGAAGCTTCGCGACTTCCTCGTCTGGAACGTGCAACCGGAACATTCGCGTTATCGCTATCGCTATTTCGCGGACAACTGCACCACGCGCATCCGAGATGCACTGGACGACGTGCTGGGCGGTGCGCTGCAACGGCAACTTGCCGGCCCGGCCGCGCACGGCGAGACCTACCGCAGCGAAACCGATCGCCTGATGTCCGGCCAGCCGTGGCTGATGTACTTGCTGGATTTGGGGTTGGGTCCCTACGCCGACCAGCCGCTGACCCGCTGGAACGGCGCCTTCATCCCGGCGCGGCTGATGAACGAACTGCGTGACGCGCGCGCGGCCGATGGCGCGCCGCTGGTGCAATCGACAACATTGCTGTCGCCCCAGCGCCTGCCCTCGCCGCCGGCGTCCCCGCCCGACATGCGCTGGCCGTTGCTGATCGCCGGACTGGTGCTCGGCGCCGCCTTCATCGCTTCGGCCTGGTTGCGCAACCGGTACGAGGTGGACCGCTGGTGGTTCGTGGTGGTCGGCAGTTCGTACGCGCTGCTCGCGGGCCTGGCCGGCGCACTGATGCTGGTGCTCTGGTTTGGCACCGCGCATCGCGCCGCTTGGGCCAACGAAAACCTGTGGCTGTTCAATCCGCTTGCATGGTTGCTGATCCCGGCACTGCTGCGGGTGCGCAGACATGGAGCCGCCGCCTCCCGCTTCGGACTCGCGATCGCGGCGCTGATGGCGTTGCTGGCGCTGTTCGCGCTGGTCTCCAAGCTGATGCCGGCATTCCCGCAACAGAACCTGCCGTGGATCCTGTTCGCGCTGCCTGGATGGCTTGGGCTCGCGGGCGGCCTGTGGCTGATGCGCGAACGGCGGCTGCCGCGCATGTGACGACACGTCGCTAAAGGAAATCCGCCACCGGCCGATAATCACCATCGATCAACCGTGACCGCCCCGGTGACGAGGCCTCCATGACAGAAAGCGGCGATTTCTACACCCGCATCGACCATCCCGCGGAAATCATCGAATTGCTGGAAACCTTGCGCCAGCCGGGCACCGCTTGCGTGGTGCTCGAGCAGGATCAAATGGCCGAGCTGCCCGTGACGGTGGCCACGACCAACGCGGGTGAGGTGTTGCACCTGGACGTCAGCGCCATCGCCGACGGCGCCACGGCGTTCTGCGAGGGCGCCGTTTTCCGGCTGAACGGCCAGGGGTCGAGGGGCGTACTGCGCACGCCCATCCTGACGGTCCAGCAGATCTGGGAAGAAGACCAGCGGCGTCTTTGCAAATGCGAATTCCCGTTGTGGCTCGAAAAACACCAGCAGCGCGACACGTTTCGCGCGCGGCTGCGCCGCGGCATGAGGGTCAGGGTGAACCTGCAGGATGTCGGCGCCACCGCGACCGGCTACCTGCGCGACCTGTCGCTGCACGGCTGCATGGTGGAAGCGGAGCCTTCGGCGGCGGCGCTGCTGGATGATCGCAGCCGCCCGCTGCAACTCGAAATGAGTTTTCCAGACGGCAGCCGATTCATCGCGCCGGGCTGGCCGCGGCACCAGACCTTCCGTAACGATCGCATTCTTTGTGGATTCCGGCTCGAAGTGGCCGGGCGCGATCAGCAACAACGGCTGTGGTTCCTGGTGCGCGAAACCGAACGCGAATCCGCGCGCCACGCCGCTTCCGACAAAAGCGATTTGCGGCCTTCGCCCTTGTATGTCGGCAGCACCATCGACGACGCGACGGGCGAATCCGACACCTACCGCAATCCGATGGCCCGGCAGCTCGCGGGCTGTGCGTCGTTCCTCGCGACCCAGATCATGAAACTGCGCCAGGGCGGCCTCGTCGACCCGAAGCTGCTTTCGCAGCATGCGGCCAAGTTGATGACGTTGCACGCGGAGGATCGCGAAGGGCTGTTGTTTGCGCTCACTTGCCTGCATCGGGAATTGCCGCTGATCCGGCACTGCCTCGCCGTCGCGGTGCGGCTGGTGGACCTGGGCGCGGCGCTCGGCCTGAAGCCGGACGTGTGCCGGGCGCTGGCGGCGGCCGGGCTGGTGCACGATCTCGGCAAGGCACTGCTGCCCGCACCGCTTCGCGACGCGACACACCTCGACGCCGAACAGCAGCGCCAGTTCCGGCAGCACGTGGCGCTGATCAAGGATCGGCTCGCCGCCTGCCATTGGCTGTCGCCGGTGGCCATCCAGACCGTGGTCGAAGGCGGCAACGAACGGCTGGACGGCAGCGGCTATCCGGGCCATCGCAGCGGCGACAAGTTGCACGCGCTGATGCGTGTCGCGGCGATCGTGGACGTGGTGGACGCGATGGGGCGCGACCGCGCCGATCGCGCCGGATTGCCGATCGATCGCATCTACCAGCACCTGCGGCGATCGCCGGCGCAATTCGATCCGCGCTGGGTAGAGCGCTATGTCGATCATTTCGGCATCTGGCCGGTGGGCACGCTGCTGCGCTTCCCGCGCGGCGAACTCGCGTGGGTACTGTCGCTGGATGGCGAGCGCGCCGTGGCCGCGGTGCGCCAGGTGGACGAACCGTCCGTCGACGACGTGACCAGCGGGATCCTCGTCCACGGCCGCGATCTCGGGCGCCTCGGCACCCCGGTGGAGGCGTTGCTGCCGGGCGCGTGATGCACGCGGCGTTGCTGCATAATCGGATACATGGATACACCCCTCGACCAATCCCACGTTGCCAACTGCGCCGCCTATGGCGCGGACGGAAAAAAGATTCGCGACATCACGCTGGACGAGATCAGCGATGTCCTCGCGACGGATCAAGGGTTCGTGTGGGTGGGCCTGGTGGAGCCCGACGAACCGCTGCTGGAGAAACTGCAGGGAGAATTCGGGCTGCACGAACTGGCCGTCGAGGACGCGCACGGCGCGCACCAGCGGCCCAAGATCGAGTCGTACGGCAACTCGCTGTTCGTGGTCGCGCAAACCGCCCAGATGACCGAAGGCAGCATTGCCTTCGGCGAAACCCACATCTTCGTCGGCAGGCATTACCTGCTGTCGGTGCGGCATGGCGCGTCGCAATCGTATGCGCCGGCGCGCCGCGCCTGCGAGCAGGCGCCCGAGCACCTCGCGCTCGGCCCCAGCTTCGCGCTGTATTCGATCCTCGACCTGATCGTCGACAACTACCTGCCGATCGTGCAGGACTTCAAGCAGGAACTGCAGGAACTGGAACAGGACGTGTTCACCGACGTCTCGAACCGCGACGTCACCCGGCGCCTGTACGACATGCAGCGCGAACTGCTTACGCTGAAGCTCGCGGCCACGCCTTTGCAGGACATGCTGGGGCAACTGGTGCGGCTGCACCCTGAAGTGATCCGCGACGAAGTGCGCCCCTACTTCCGCGACGTGCAGGATCATGTCACCCGCGTCAGCGACGCGATCAATTCGATGCGCGAAATGCTGGGTGCGGCGATGAATGTCAACCTGTCGCTGATCACCGTGCGCCAGAACGAAGTGGTGAAACGCCTCGCCGGCTGGGCGGCGCTGCTGGCCGCGCCCACCTTGCTGGCGAGCTGGTATGGCATGAACTTCCACGACATGCCGGAACTCGCCAGCCGCTACGCCTATCCGGCCATCATCGGCGCCACCCTCGTCATCTGCATGACGCTTTACGTGGTGCTCAAGCGGGCGAAGTGGTTGTAGCGTCGACCGGCTTCGGCGGGACCACCGGCGCGCGACGCGACATCCACAGCAGCACGAGTCCGACCACGATCAGCGGCAGTGATTGCACCTGGCCCATGGTCAGCCAGCCGGTGTGGAACAGATACCCCAGTTGCGCATCGGGTTCGCGGATGAACTCGATCGCGAACCGGAAGCAGCCGTACATCAAGGCAAACAGTCCGGATACGGCAAAGCGGTGCCGCGGCTTGATCGAGAACACCCACAACACCGTGAACATCACCACGCCTTCCAGCAGGAATTCGTAAAGCTCGGAAGGCTGGCGCGCGTAGGCGTCCAGCGCGCCGGTCGGATACAGCGCGTGCAGCTGGGCAACGCTCATCCCCGCGAACTTCGGGTTCTCCTGCAGCGCATGCGGGTAGATCATCGCCCACGGCAGGTCGCTGACCTTGCCCCACAGCTCGCCATTGATGAAGTTGCCGAGCCGCCCGAGCCCCAGCCCGATCGGCACCAGCGGCGCGACGTAATCCACCACGTCGAAGTAGTGCGTGATCGCGGCGCGACGCCGCCACCACCACCAGAGGCTCGCGGCCAGCACACCCAGCAGTCCGCCGTGGAACGACATCCCGCCGTCCCACACCCGGAATAGTTGCAGCGGATCGGTCCAGATCCAGTTGATGGGCTGGTAGGTCAGCATGTACCAGATGCGACCGCCCACGATGATGCCCAACATGCAATAGAAGGTAAGGTCGAGAAACGAGTCACGATCAACCGGCAGCCGTCCACGCTTGCGGCGATATTCACCCAGCAGCAGACCGGCGATGAAACCACCGAGGTACATCAGCCCGTACCAGCGCACCCCGAACGACCCGATGTGGAACGCGATGGGATCGATATCGACGAAGAAAGGATGGGTCATCGGCTTTGTTCCCTTCTCCCTTCGGGAGAAGGGCTGGGCGTGAGGGTTCGTTGCGACGGGAACGCGGAATTATGCGCGGAATCGTACCTCACCCCAACCCCTGTCCCAGAGGGGCTTTCAAGCGGGCAGCACGCGGCAAATGAATCCTTTCAGATACTCGGTCTCCGGAATCGCCGGATGCACCGGATGGTCGGGCGCCTGCTGCAACTGCTGCAACACCTGCACGTTGCGATCGAGGTGGCGCGCGCCCTTCTGCACCGCGTCCAGCAGCGCCGCGCGCGGCATGTGGTACGAACACGAGCACGTCACCAGAATGCCGTCGCGTGACAGCACTTGCATCGCCAGCTCGTTGATGCGGCGATACGCGAGCGCGCCTTCCTTCAGATCCTTCTTGCGCTTGACGAACGCGGGCGGATCGAGGATCACCACGTCGAAATGTTCACGGCGTTCGCGCAACGCCTTCAAGAAATCGAATGCATCCGCGCGTTCGGCACGCACGCGTTCGGCCAGGCCATTGCGCTCGGCGTTCATGCCGATCAACTTCACCGCCGGGGCCGAGGCATCGACGCATACGACTTCCGTTGCGCCCATCGCCGCCGCGCGCAGGCCCCATGCGCCAAGGTACGCGAACATGTCCAGCACGCGCGCACCCTTCACGTACGGCGCCAGCGCGTTGCGATTGGCGCGCTGGTCGTAGAACCATCCCGTCTTCTGCCCACCGATCGCGTCCACGACAAACTCGAGGCCGCCCTCGCGCACGCGCAGCGCGCCCGGTGGCTCGCCAAACCCGACATCGGCGTAACTCATCAGGCCTTCCAGCGCGCGGATACCGGCATCGTTCTTCCAGATCAACGCACGCGGCTTCAACACCTTCTGCACCGCCGCTTCGATCTGCGACTTCAGGCGCTCGATGCCGGCGGTGGTCGCCTGCGCCACGATCACGTCGTCGAAGCGATCCAGCGTCAGCCCCGGCACGCCGTCGGACTCACCGTACAGCAAGCGATAGTACGGTTCCGGGTGCAGCCGCTCGCGCAGCGCCAGCGCCACCTGCAGGCGGTGGGTCAGCAGCGAAGCGTCCAGCGGATGGTCCATGCCGCGCGCCACCAGCCGCGCACAGATCAGCGAATGCGGATTCACGTAGCCGACGCCGACCGGCTTGTCGCGCGCATCGACAATCACGCACGCGTCGCCCGGCTGAAACGACGCGAGCGGCGAACGCGCGACATCGACTTCGTTGGCGAACACCCACAGATGCCCTGCGCGCAGCCGCGCATCCTCGCCACGCTTCAGGTACAACGCGGGATATTCGACGCCTTCATCCACGATTGCATACCTTTGAACCAACGCGCAACAGTATCGGGGAACCGCACGCCTTAACAAGGCCGCATCGCACTGGCAGACTCCCTGCGGGGTTTTCAATCGCCGGCATGTCGTTTTGCGCCACCGCCGGCGCGGCAGAACTGGCGGTTTTCGACTTCGTCCAACATCCGACGCTGACCGATCCCGTCATTTCGCCGGATGGGAAACACCTCGCCGCCACCCTCAACGAAAACAGCAACAGTACCGACGCCAGATACCAATTGGCGGTATTGAGCCTGCCCGACCTGAAGCCCATCAGCCGCCTCGACATGGCGCCGCGCTTCTTGCGTACAACCCCGCACGATGGATCGATCGGACCGAACGACAGTTGGTTCCACCATCCGCGGTCGGCCTTTCCGGCCTATCGCGGTCACGCGACGCTGCACGCCAGCCGGGCTTCCTGTTTTCATGTTCGCGCTAGCATGGAGCGATGACAGCCACGGCATTCGATCACAACCGGCTGGGTGACGCTTCCAGCCCCTACCTTCGCCAGCACGCAAGCAACCCGGTGCATTGGCAGCCGTGGGATGAGGCCGCGCTGGCGCGTGCACGCGAAACCGACGCGCCCATCCTGCTCTCGATCGGCTACAGCGCCTGCCACTGGTGCCACGTGATGGCGCACGAGTGCTTCGAAAACCCCGCAATCGCAGCGCGGATGAACGCGAGTTTCGTCAATATCAAGCTGGATCGCGAGGAACGCCCCGACATCGATCGCGTGTATCAGCTCGCGCATCAGGCACTCAGCCAGCGCGGCGGCGGCTGGCCGCTGACCGCGTTCCTCGACCCGCAGACCTTGTCGCCGTTCTACATCGGCACGTACTTTCCGCCCACGCCACGCCACGGCTTGCCGGGGTTCTCCGAGGTATTGCAGCGCGTACGCGGCTACTTCGATTCAAACCGGGATGAACTTCGCGCACACGCCGAACAGTTGCAGACCTGGCTCCAACACGCGGAAATGGCATCGACGGGGGGAATCGCCTCGGTGGCGGAGGCGAATGCAAAAGCACTGCAGCGCGTCGAATCCCGTTTCGATGCGCGTTGGGGCGGCAACGCCGGCGCGCCCAAGTTCCCGCGTGCCACCGAACTCGAATGGCTGCTTGACGCCGCTTCTGGAACCCACTCCCCCCGGGAGAAGGAAGCGCACATCGCCCATGTCACCCTCGCGAACATGGCCGCGCGCGGCCTGCAGGATCACCTCGGCGGCGGATTTTTCCGTTACTGCGTGGATGCGAACTGGACCATCCCGCATTTCGAGAAGATGCTGTACGACAACGCGCAGTTGCTGCCGGCCTACGCACGGCTTGCCGCCGACCCGCAGGTCGATGCTTCCCTTCGCGAATCGGCGCATGCAGCCGTCGGCGGCATCGTGGATTGGCTCGCGCGCGACATGGCTGCGCCGAATGGCGCGCTCTACAGCTCGCTCGATGCCGACAGCGAAGGCGAGGAAGGCAAGTTCTATTTGTGGTCGCGCGAACAGGTGCGTGCGTTGTTATCGGACGATCAATTGGCGCTGGCCGAGCTTGCGTTCGGGCTGGACCGGCCGCCGAACTTCGAGGGTTCGGCTTGGCATCTGCTGCGGGCCGTTCCGATGGATGACATCGCGCGCCAGTTCGGGACACCGATCGAAGCTGCGCGGACCGAATGCGATACCGTCCGACAGAAATTGTTCGGCGCGCGCGAACGCCGCCCGCACCCCGCGCGCGACGACAAGATCCTGAGCGCATGGAACGCGCTCGCGATTTCCGGTCTCGCGCGCGCTGCACGACTGCTCGACGATGCGGGTTGCGCCGACACGGCGCTGCACGCTTTGGATGCGCTGCGCGGATCGGCATGGATCGATGGGGCACTATTCGCCAACGCGGCGGAACCGTCTTCGCGCATCCCCGGCTTCCTCGACGACCACGCGTTCCTGCTCGACGCGCTGCTGGAAACCCTGCAGCTCACGTTCACCGCCCGCGATCTCCAATGGGCGATCGCGCTGGCCGACGCGCTGCTGGACAAGTTCGAGGATCGCGGAGCGGGCGGCTTCTGGTTTTCGACGGCCGCACACGACACGCCGCTCGCGCGCAGCCGCAACTGGACGGACGATGCGCTCCCGAACGGCAACGCGGTCGCGATCCGTTCATTGCTGCGGGTGGGGCACCTGCTCGGCGAGACACGCTATCTCGAAAGTGCCGAGCGCGCGCTGCGCGCCGGCGCCAACGCGCTGGACCAATATCCCGATGCCTGCCCCACCCTGCTGCGCGCGTTGCGCGAATTCGAACGCCCGCGCCCGCAGATCGTGGTGCGCGGCGCCGCGGATCGCGTGCCGGCATGGCAAGCTGCGCTGCAAACGGATTTGCGCGCCGCGGGACTCGCGCCGGGCGGCGATCCGGTCGACGTCTTCATCATCGCATCCGATGCCGGCGCGCTGCCCGGCATTCTGGCGGCGCGCGAATCGCGCGGCGAGGAAGGCACCGCATGGATTTGCGCAGGCCGTACCTGCCAAGCGCCGGTCACCTCGCCCGGCGGTCTCGCGAACGCGATTCAGGCTGCGCTGCGGGCCTGACGCCGCTACAACACGATCGGCTCGTCCGGCAAGGCGTTGCGCCGCCCCGGGCCCGGCGGCAAATACAACTCCAGCAGATTGTGCGTGGCGATGATGCCGTCCAGCGCACCCTCCTTCCATTGTTCCTTGCGGAACTGCTCGCCCATGAAGCCGATGATGCGTTCCCACGAACCTTCGGGCACGCGCGCCACCACGCCGCGATCGGGAATGATTTCGATGGTGTAGTCGCCCAATAGCACGTAGATCAGCACGCCGGTGCGACGTTCCGTATCCCACACCTTCAGATCGGCGAATACGCTCTCGGCGCGCTCGCGCACGCGGCGCCCGCCAATCAAAAAGCGGGCAGGCAGGCGTGCCTCGACCGCAAAACAGATCTCGCCATCGTGCCGGGCTTCCCCAGCCGCGATCGCCGCCTGGATTTCTTGCATGGCCGCGGGCGGGAACGCCCGGCTTGCGGGTGCGTGGAACCAGTGCCGCAACCAACGAATCGCATCCATCACCAACTCCCCGAAGCGCCGCCGCCACCGGTGGAACCGCCGCCGCCGGAAAACCCGCCACCGCCGCCGAAACCACCGCCACCAAAACCGCCACCACCGAATCCGCCCCAGCCACCGGAGCCGCCGCGCCGCGCGAACATGCCACCACCACCGCCCGCGAAGCCGATCAGCAAGCCAAGCACGCCGAGACCAAGTCCCAACGGCCATAAACCGCTGAACAGCCACGCCAGCAGCCCGGTCGTGCCGCCGACCAATCCTGCCCGCGGCAACCGCGGCACGCGCGCGAAAAGCCCGCGCGCCCACACCAGCACGATCCATGCGACGACCAACCCCGTGAACCAATCGTGTCCGTGCGCGACACCGCCCCGGTCGCGTTGCGGTTCCTGCAGCGGCGGCGGCAACGGTTCACCATCGATCAGTTTCGTCAGCGCACCGACCGCGTCGTTCAAGCCTCCGTAGAAATCGCCTACGCGGAATTTCGGCGACATGTACTCGCGGATGATGCGCGACGCCGCAGCGTCGGGAATCGCGCCTTCGAGGCCATAGCCGGTTTCGATCATCGCGCGATGATCGTCCTTCGCGACCACCACCAGCACGCCGTCGTCAACATTCTTGCGGCCGATCTTCCACTGGTCGAATACGCGGGTCGCGTAGTCTGTGATGTCCTCGGGCTGCGTGGTCGGCAACATCAGCACCACGACCTGCGCGCCCTTGCGCTGTTCCAGTGCGGCAAGTTGCGATTCCAGTTGCCGTGTCTGCTGCGCGGTGAGCGTTCCGGTGAGATCGGTGACGCGCGCTTTCAACGCGGGCACGGCGACGTCGGCGAGCGCGATGCCCCATACGACGAGCAGCCCTGCGAACAGCACCCAGCGATGAAGCGCGTTCCTCACGGTTCGCTCAATGCGTGCTCGAAGCCGGCACCGGCGCGGATGGCGGCGTCGGCGCGACGGGCGCCGAGGGCGGAGGCGCAGGCGCATTGCCGAAATCCACCTTCGGTGCGGTCGAGATCGCGGCCTCGTTGCCCACCATGAAGTTGGGCTTCACCGCGTAACCGAAAACCTTCGCGGTGAGGTTCACCGGGAACCTGCGGATATAGCTGTTGTAATCCTGCACCGCTTTCACGTAGCGGTTGCGCGCCACGGTGATGCGATTTTCGGTGCCTTCGAGTTGCGCCTGCAGGTTCTGGAACAAGCCGTCGGCTTTGAGGTTCGGATAGTTCTCAGAAACCGCCATCAGCCGCGTGAGCGCGCTGGAAAGTTCGCCCTGCACGGCCTGGTATTTGGCGAGCGACGCCGCGTCGTCGGCATTCACCGTCACCTGCCCGACTTTCGCGCGCGCCTCGGTGACTTCGCGGAACACCTGTTCCTCGTGCGCGGCGTAACCCTTCACCGTCGCGACAAGGTTCGGCACCAGGTCGGCACGACGCTGGTACTGGTTGATCACTTCCGACCATGCGGCCTTGACCGCCTCGTCCCTGGTCTGGATCTGGTTGTACCCGCAGCCCGACAACAATCCGCACGCCAGCATCAACACGCAACAGGAAACGGCAAACCGGACAGCGCGCATGGGAGTTCTCCGTGCCAGTCTGGCGGTGATTGCAGCACGGCCGGCAGGTGCGCGCAACGGGAGGCCGCGGCGCTAGAAAGCACGCGGGATCAATATCACGCCCCAAATCACCAGCATGTTGACCATCAGCAGGAACACGGCCGCCGATCCCATGTCCTTGGCGCGACCGGCAGTTTCGTGGAGCTCGGGCCAGAGCTTGTCCACCAGGCATTCCACGGCCGAGTTCAACATCTCCGCGGACAGAACCGGCAGCAACGAACCGGCCAGCAGCGCCTTCTCGATCGCACCGTCGCCGAGCCACAAACCGAGCGGAAACAGGATCACGAACAGGATCACTTCGAGGCGGAAAGACGCCTCCGTGCGCCAGCCCGCACGCAAGCCCTTGAGGGACCAGATGAGGGCGAGCCAGATCTGGCGTGGTCCGCGATTGACATTGCTGGCCATCGGTTCTCCCCTGCGCCCAACGCCTTCACCGGAATCGTGCATCGCGCAATCCGTTCACGACACGCGCTTGCGCGGCTCGCTGATGATCTTTCCGCTGACTACAACACTGCCAACCGTCAACGGCCGCAGGTCGCGAATGACGCAGTCGGCCAATGCTTCGCCGGAATCGTCGTCGCCGCAGAAGCCCGACGGGAAATCCCTGCCCTTGAAACCGCGTTCATCGCTGAAGGCAATTTCAAAATCGAACTGGACGCGCCTCTGTTCCACGAGATCCGTGACCGCCTGCGAAGGCGCGTATGATGCCACGGCCGCCACCGGACGTCCTGCCCCGCACCCCAAGGAGCACGCAACCCATGCCGCGCAAACTCACGCCCTGGTTGTTGCTGATCCCGTTCGTCGCGCTGCTGTGGGTGCCGCTTTACAACCGCATGCAGCCGACCGTCGCGGGATTTCCGTTCTTCTACGTGTGGCAATTCGTGTGGGTCGTGTTGGCGGCGGTCCTGACCTGGATCGTGCATCGCGGGTGGCGCGCATGAGTGTCGTACGGTTCGACGGCACCGCGCTCGGCGTATTCGCGTTCTTTTTCCTGCTGGTCACGGTGCTCGGTTTTTTCGCGGCGCGCTGGCGGCGCGGCGATCTCTCGCAGTTGCACGAATGGGGGCTCGGCGGACGTCGATTCGGCGC
>DAIUEL010000054.1:0-13859 GCA_036845145.1 Rhodanobacteraceae bacterium
TTGATCTCCACCGCGATCCTGTTGCTGCCGTTCGCGGCTGCGCTGGTCACGCCGCTGATCGGCCGCGGCAACCGCAGGCGGACGACGTGGCTGATGACCGGCACCGCCGGGGTCTGCCTGATCCTGTCGGCGTTGTTGTTCCCCGCGATCGCAGACGGCGAAGTGCTGCGCCAGACGTTTGCATGGGCGCCGGGGCTGGGACTGGATTTCACGGTGCGCGTGGATGGTCTGACCTGGCTGTTCCTGATCCTGATTTGCGGCATCGGTCTGCTGGTCGGCATCTACGCGGCTTATTACATGCCGCGCGAATACCCGCTGGTGCGGTTCTTCTCGCTGCTGCTGGGCTTCATGGGCGCGATGCTGGGCATCGTGGTGTCCGGCAACGTGATCCAGCTGGTGTTCTTCTGGGAACTGACCAGCCTGTTCTCGTTCCTGCTGATCGGCTACTGGCATCACGGCAGGTCGGCGCGCGACGCCGCACGCACGGCGCTGATCGTCACCGTCACGGGCGGATTGTGCCTCTTGGCCGGGGTACTGGTGCTGGCGCACATTGCGGGGAGTTACGACGTCGACGCGATCCTCGCCGCCGGCGGCCGCATCCGCGAAAGTCCGTTGTACCTGCCGGCGTTGCTGTTGATCCTGCTGGGTGCGTTCACCAAGAGCGCGCAGGTGCCGTTCCACTTCTGGCTCCCGCAGGCGATGTCGGCGCCCACGCCGGTGTCGGCGTACCTGCACTCGGCGACGATGGTCAAGGCTGGCGTGTTCCTGTTGCTGCGGTTCTGGCCGGTGCTGGCGGGCACCCAAGCCTGGTTCTGGATCGTGGGCGGTGTCGGCCTGGCGACGCTGCTGGTGGGAGCCTGGGCCGCGACGTTCCAGCACGACATGAAAGCGGTGCTGGCGTATTCCACCATAAGCCACCTCGGGCTGATCACGATGCTGGCGGGACTCGGCAGCACGCTCGGCGTGGTCGCGGCGATTTTCCACACCGTCAACCACGCCACCTTCAAGGCGTCGATGTTCATGGCCGTGGGCGCGGTGGACCACGAAACCGGCACGCGCGATCTGCGGCGGCTGGGCGGCTTGCGCCACGTGATGCCGATCACCGCAACGCTGGCGGTGATTGCCGGCGCGGCGATGGCCGGCGTCCCGCTGCTCAACGGCTTCCTGTCCAAGGAGATGTTTTTCGCGGTGGCGCTGGGCGCCAACCATGGCCTCGCGCTGGATGCGTTGACGGTGCTGGTTGCAGTGGCCGCGGCGGCGCTGGGTGTGACCTATTCGCTGCGGCTGGTGGGTGGCGCGTTCTTCGGCCCGCTGCGGCACGATTTTCCCCGCGCGCCGCACGAACCGCCGCGCTGGATGCGGTTCCCGATCGGGATTCTGGCGTTGGCATGCCTCGCGGTCGGGATCTTCCCGGGACGGGTCGTCGGGCCACTTCTGCGCGCGGCCGCGGGGTCGGTGCTGGGCCCGCAACTGCCGGCCTACGACCTTGCGATCTGGCACGGCCTGACACCGCCGGTGCTGATGAGCGTGGTCGCGTTCGTCGCCGGGTGCGTGCTGTATGTCGTGCTGCGGCGACGCATCGCGGCGCGCGACAGCACCCCGCTGATCGACCGAATCCATGCCCTGCACGGGTTCGAACGCGTACTCGCGTTCCTGACCTCCACCCTGCCCGACCTGCACGCGAAGATCTTTCCCGGCCGCAAGCTGCAGGCGCAACTGCTGCTGGTCGTGTTGTTGGCGGGCATCGTCGGTTTCCTGGCCGTGCAGCCGTTGCCGGTACCAACGGCGGCGCAGGGCATGCAGATCGACCCCGCGTTCGCGCTGCTGTGGCTGCTCGGCGTCGCCTGTGCGATCGGCGCGGCCACCCAGGCCAAGTTCCATCGCATGGCGGCATTGATCCTCACGGCCGGGACGGGCCTGATGGTGTGCATCACCTTCGTGTGGTTGTCGGCGCCGGACCTCGCGGTCACGCAACTGGTCGTCGAATCGATCACCACCGTGTTGCTGTTGCTGGGACTGCGCTGGCTGCCGAAGCGCATCCCGGAACTGGCGCCGCTGACACCCACCGCGCGCTACCGGCGCATCCGCGACGCCGTCATCGCGATCGGCGTCGGGGTGGGCCTTGCCAGCCTGGCGTACGCGGTGATGAATCACCTGGTCGCCGACACGGCGTCGCGCTTCTTCCTCGAGCAGGCGCTGCCGGGCGGTGGCGGCCGCAACGTGGTCAACGTGATCCTGGTGGATTTCCGCGCGCTGGATACGCTCGGCGAGATCACGGTGCTCGCGATCGTGGCGCTGGTGGTGTTCGCACTGCTGTGGCGGTTTCGGCCGGCGGCCGAGAGCATCGGCCCGCAACGGCAGCATGGCGATGTCGCGCCGGCAAGAAACAAAAATGCATTGGCCGATCAATTGGCGATCCCGACGCTGCTGATCCTGATGGCGGCGCCGCTGATCGCGCTGTTCGCGCTGCACCTGTTCCTGCGCGGCCACGACCTGCCGGGTGGCGGATTCGTTGCCGGCATCACCGTGACGATGACGCTGATCGTGTTGTACATGGCCGCCGGCGCGCGCTGGGTGGAGGCGCGGCTGAAAGTCGCGCCGGTGCGCTGGATCGGCGTGGGCTTGCTGCTGGCGATCGCCACCGGACTGGCCGCGGTGGCGCTGGGCGAGCCGTTCCTCACCTCGTACCACGGGCACTGGACGCTGCCGGTACTGGGCAACGTCCCGTTCAACAGCGCGCTGCTGTTCGACCTCGGCGTGTTCGCGGTGGTGTCGGGCGCCAGCGTGCTGATGCTGGTAGTGCTGGCGCATCAGTCGTTGCGACGCGTGATCCCCCCACCCGATGCGCCGCGCGACGCCGAAGCCGACGAGGCGGAGTCCTGATGGAAGCCGTACTCGCCATCGCGATCGGCGCCCTCGCGGGTTCGGGCGTATGGCTGCTGCTGCGTCCACGGACCTTCCAGGTGATCATCGGCCTGACGCTGATTTCGTACGCGGTCAACCTGTTCATCTTCTCGATCGCCGGCCTGCGGGTCGGCGCCGATCCGGTGCTCGTCGGCGGCGCCACCGAACTTTCCCGTTATGCCGACCCGCTGCCGCAGGCGCTGGTGCTGACGGCGATCGTCATCGGCTTCGCGACCACGGCATTGTTCCTGGTGGTGCTGCTGACGTCGCGCGGCCTCGCCGGCAACGACCACGTCGATGGCGAGGACGGCACGCCATGAACGGCGCATTCGCGATCGCGCCGATCCTGATCCCGCTCGCGGTCGCTGCCGTGCAGCTCTTGCTGGACATCCGGCTGCGGCGCCTTCGCGCCAGCCTCAGTTTTCTGTCCTGCTTCGCGCTGGTGGCCGTCGCCGCCATGCTGATGATGTCGGCGTCGGCGCCCAACGGCGAAGGCACGACGCTGGTGTACAACCTCGGCAATTGGCCTGCCCGATTCGCGATCGTGCTGGTGGTCGACCGCCTGTCGGCGCTGATGCTGCTGCTCACCGCGGTGCTGGCGCTCGCCGTGCTGCCTTACGCGCTGGGCCGCTGGCAGCGCATGGGTCCGCATTTCCAGCCGCTCGTGCAGTTGCTGCTGGTGGGCTACAACGGCGCGTTCCTGACCGGCGACCTGTTCAACCTGTTCGTGTTTTTCGAGGTGCTGCTGGCCGCGTCCTATGGGCTGGCGTTGCACGGCTCCGGTGCACGCCGCGTCGGCGCCGGCCTGCACTACATCGCGATCAACCTGACGGCTTCGATGCTGTTCCTGATCGGGGTCGGACTGATCTTCGGCGTCACCGGCACCTTGAACATGGCGGTGCTGGCGCACCTGGTCCCCGGCCTTACCGGCACGCCGCGCGCGCTGATGCACGCGGGCGCGGCGTTGCTTGGGTTGGCATTCCTGATCAAGGCTGCGATCTGGCCGGTCGGCTTCTGGCTGCCGCGCACGTACGCGGCCGCCATCCCGCCGGTCGCCGCATTGTTCGCGGCGATGACCAAGCTCGGCATCTACGTGATCCTGCGCCTCAGCCTGTTGCTGTTCGGCGGCGATGCCGGCGCGGCGTCGATGCACTTCGGCAGCGAGTGGCTGCTGTGGCTCGGGATCATCACGCTGGTCGTCGGCAGCATCGGCATGCTGGGCGCGCGGGAACTCGGCAAGCTCGCCGCGTACTGCGTGCTGGTGTCCTCGGGCACGCTGCTGGGCGCGGTCGCGCTGCACAATCCGGCGGTGACCGCGGGCGCGCTGGCGTACCTCGTGATTTCGGTGCTCGGGATCGCCGCATTCTTCCTGCTGGCTGGTCTGGTCGCGCCGCGCGATACCGCCGAAGGCATGACACAACTTGAGCCTTACGACCCTGCCGTGGACGCGTTGTTCGCCGCCGAAGATGAAAGACGGGTCACGAGTCCGGCGCCCGTCGTGATCCTCGCCGCGTGTTTCCTGGGCTGTGGCCTGCTGCTGGCAGGACTGCCGCCGCTGTCGGGTTTCCTCGCGAAATTCGCGCTGCTGGCGCCGATGCTGGAACACGGCTTCGGCGCCAAGGTGCTGTTCGCGCTGACGATCGCCGCGGGGCTGTGCACCGTGATCGCGATGGCGCGCGCCGGCATCCAGATTTTCTGGGCCGACGAGGGCCGTGAATTCCCTCGCGTCGAACCGGGCGAGACCGTTTCCGTGGTCGCCCTGCTGGGCATCTGCCTCGTGCTCACCTTCGTGGTCGCGTCGCCATGGAATTACCTGTCGGCGACCGCACGACAAATCCACGCGCCCGCGCAGTACATCCATGCCGTGATCGGCCAGGCCACGGAGCCAAGGCCATGACGCGCTGGCTGCCGCATCCGTGGTTCGCGCTGTGGCTGCTGGTGGCCTGGCTATTGCTGCAGCAAAGCCTCGCCGCCCCGACGATCGTGCTTGGCATCGTGCTCGCGCTCGCGCTGTCGTGGGCGCTCGGCAAGCTGGACCTGCCGCGGGTGCGCGTGCGCAGTCTGGGAACCCTGCTGGTACTGCTCGCGCGGGTGTTCGGCGACATCGTCCGCTCGAACATCGCGGTGGCGAGGATCATCGTCTCGCCGCGGTCGCGCATCAGCTCCGGGTTCGTCGCGATCCCGCTGGAGATGACCCATCCGTATGCGCTGGCGCTGCTGGCCTGCATCATCACCGCAACGCCGGGCACGATCTGGGTCAGCCACGATTCCGCGCGCCAGGTCTTGGTGATCCACGTGCTCGACGTCGTCGATGAAAGCGTCTGGATCGCCAACATCAAGCGCCGCTACGAACAGCCGCTGCTGCGGATTTTCCGATGATCGCCAGTCTCGCGACCGCTGCCATCCTCGCTTCGCAGTTCCTGCTGCTGCTGGGCATGGGCATGGCCATCGTCCGGATGATGCGCGGCCCGCGTGCGCAGGACCGGGTTCTCGCGCTGGATGCGCTTACCATCGACGGCATGCTGCTGCTGCTCACCATCGGCATCCGCACCGGCAGCATCCTTTACATCGAAGCCGGGTTGATCATCGCGCTGCTCGGGTTCGCGGCCACCGCCGCTTTCGCCAAGTTCCTGCTGCGCGGCGAGGTGATCGAATGAACGCGCTCGCGGCGATGCCGTCGTGGGCCGCGCTGGCGGTGGGCGCGCTGGTGTTTTGCGGCGCACTGCTGGCGTGCATCGGTTCGGCGGGTCTGCTGCGCCTCACCACGTTTTACCGCCGCGTGCACGCACCCACGCTCGGCACCACGCTCGGGATGTACCTGATTCTGGCCGGAACCATCGTGTTCTTCTGGGCGGGCGAGGGCAAGCCGGCGCTGCACGTGATCCTGATCGGCGTGTGCGTCACCGTGACGACGCCGATCTCGCTGATGCTGCTGGCGCGCGCCGCACTGGAACGCGACCGGCGCGCAGGCACGGCGGGCGTGCCGGCCGCCGTGCCGCCCGACGTCGAAGCGGATGAAGGCGGGTCGCACCCCTGATCGGCGGTGCGCCGACCTGCAGCGATTCACGCGGCTCTTGGAACACCTATCGCGTAAATCACGATTGAAGGTTGCGAGATGGGCTGCTGGTACTCACCCCGATTGCAAGGCCGCAACCAAAGCCCTGATCGCGTATCCTGCGCGCCAACCCCACGGCGCGCGCATCATGGACGCCTTCAGCTACCTGTCGGTACTGATCTCGATCATCCTCGGCCTTGCAGTGACGCAGGTGTTGCAGGGCTTTCGCGGGCTGATCCTCGCCCGCTCGCGCCTGCGCGCTTACTGGCCGAGCGTGGTTTGGGGCGCGCTGTTGCTGCTGCTCGACGTGCAGGCGTGGTGGGCGATGTACGACCTGCGCTACTACCAGCACGACCACACCTGGACCTTCGTGGATTTCGCGGTGGTGTTGTCGGAAACGGTGCCGTTGTACCTGCTGGCGGGGCTGGTTTTCCCCGACATCGGCATCCAGGGCGAAACCGACCTGCGTTCCCACTACTTCGAGAACCATCGCTGGTTCTTCGTGCTGGCGATCCTCCTGATCGTGGCCAGCCTGCTGAAGAACGTGATCCTGTACCACAACTTGCCATCGCCGTCGAACACGGCCTATCAGCTTGTGTTCGTGGCCGTCTGTGCGATCGCCGCATGGACCCGGCGCGAGTGGTATCACAAGCTCATTGCCGTCACGACCACGATCGGATTCATGGTGTACGTGGGTGCGCTGTTCACCCATCTGCAATAACGATTGCAAATCCGCCACGCTTCCCCTGCCGGGTTTCCGCCGCGCGGCCCCTCTGCGCAACTACTGCGTGGCTTGGCTATCCGGCCATGCCAAATCCACCACCACCGGAAAATGGTCGGACGGATAAAGCTTGCCTTCGTGCGTGGTCACGGTGCGGACGTTCTCGACGCGAAAGCCACGCACCAGGATCCAGTCGATCCGTTCGGTCGGCATGCCGGTGAAGTCGTGGAAAGTCTTGTCGGGCCCGCTGCGATGTGGCGCGACCTGCCACGCATCCTGCAGATGCCGGGTCAGCATCGCGTGCACCTTGCTGTCCGGCGTGGTGTTGAAATCGCCGGTGAGGACGAACGGTTCGTCCGCAGGCAGTTTCGCGATGCGCTTCAGGATCACCGCCACACCTTTTTCGCGCGCCACATCGTCGGATTCGCGATACGGCAGGTGCGTGTCGAACAGGATGAAGGTGCGGCCATCGTCCTTTCGCTGGAAGCGCGCCCACGTGACCATGCGCGGAAACAGCGTCCCCCACGAGATGCTGCCCGGCACGTCCGGCGTGTCGGACAGCCAGAAGTTGCCGGAGTCCAGTACGCGCAATGCGTCGGTGCGGTAGAACACACCCATGTGTTCGTCGCCGTCGTTGCCCTTGCGGCCCATCCCGAACCACTTGTAACCGGGAAGTTTCGCGACCACGTAGTCACCCTGCGCCTTGTACAACTCCTGGGTGCCGAACACATCCGGATGTCGTTCGCGAATCGTCTTCACGAACAGGTTGCGGCGCGCCTCCCAGCGTTCCGGCCCGTCGGACGCCATCGGCAGGCGCACGTTGAAGGTCATCACGCGCAGCGCGTCGCTCGCGTGAGCGGGATGAGCCACCAGACCCCATGCAGCAAAACCCAGCACGGACAGCCACGCGTGCGAAATCTGCATGATGCACTCCGCAAACCAACGACATCGCTGACTCTAGCAGCCTGCCGCCGACGAGGACGGCGCCACGCACCGCGGGCGTTGCACATGCATCCAGGTTTTGATCGCTAGCGAAGTATGCAATCGTGAGTTCCGGCACCTTCGCCACGGACCCTGATACGCTGATCGACCCTCGCGCAGGAAGAAAGACGCGACGCATGCACGGAAGCAGGCAACGCCCGATGTGGATCGCGGCAGCCGGCATCGGCCTGCTGTATATCGGCAGCACGTTGCTGACGCCGCTGTATCCGATCTATCGACGGCAATTCCATTTCTCGGAACTGATCGTCACCGCGGTCTATGCGGTGTACGTGATCGGCAATCTCGCCGTGCTGTTTTTTTTCGGGCGGCTTTCCGACCAGATCGGTCGCCGTCCCGCCACGCTGATCGCAATCGGGATTACCTTCTTCAGCGTGCTGCTGTTTCTGTTTGCAAACAGCGTGGCATGGCTGTTTCCTGCCCGCGTCCTCAACGGCTTTGCGGCGGGCTTGGGCGCGGGCGCGCTGACGGCATGGATCGCAGAACTTGAACCCCAGGGCGATCGCGTACGCGCCGCCATCGTGGCGAGTGCCGCCAACCTCGGCGGCCTGGCTTTCGGTGCCCTGCTCGCCGGCATCCTTGCGCAGTTTGCGCCGTGGCCGCTGCGCCTGCCCTACATCGCTTTCCTGCTGTTGCTGATCGCGATATTCGCGGCGCTCTGCACGGTGGACGAGACCGTGCAACGGCCGGTTCGCTCGGTGACTCGACTCGAACTGCGGCCACGCATCGGAGTGCCGCGCGAACTGCGTCTTGCCTTCGTGGCGCCGGCGGCCATGGCATTTGCGGCATTCGCCTTGGGCGGCTTCTACGCCGCACTGGCGCCGGAGATGCTGGCGAGCAGCCTGCACCAAAGTGCGCCGTTGATCGTCGGCGGCATCGTGGCCCTGTTTTTCGCCTGCGGTGCCGCCTCCGCGGTATTCACGCATGCGTTGCACCCCCGCAAGGCGATGCTCGCGGCATTGGCGCTGTTGTGGTTGGGCCTCGGATTGCTCACGCTGGCCGAAGCGCTGCCGTCGATGACGTTGCTGGTGTTGGCCACGCTCATGACCGGCGCGGCGATGGCGCTGGGTTATCGGGGCAGCCTGCAGATCGTCAACGAGATCGCCCCGGAACAGCAGCGCGCGGAACTCGTGTCCAGTTACCTGCTGGTCTGTTACAGCGCCAATTCCCTGCCGGTGATCGGGGTGGGTTTGCTGTCGCTGCCGATGGGCGCGGTGAACGCGCACCGCGTATTCGCGACCGTGCTGGTGGTGCTGGCTTCGCTCGCCTGCGCGATCGGGCTGCGTTACGCGCCGCGCTGATGCGGTCGATATCCCGACTGCGGCGAAATCACGAACCGCAGTGGATGCCCTTCGGGTCAGTCACGCCCATCCAGTCCAACGGCAGGCGCAGGTAACGGCGCCCGTCAGCGTCCGCCGGCGGCAAGCGTCCACCGCGGATGTTGACCTGCAGTGCGGGCAGCAAGAGGCGCGGCACCGGCAACGTCGCATCGCGCGCGCGGCGCTTCGCGACGAACTCGGCTTCGCCCACGCCGCCGCCGATCTGCACGTTCTCCTGTGCCTCGCACGCGATCGTGGTTTCGCGCCGGGCCGCGCGTGCAGGCGGCGGATAGTCGTGGCACAGGAACAGCCGCGTGGTCTCCGGCAATGCAAGGACGCGGCGAATCGACGCGTACAACTGCGTCGCATCGCCACCCGGAAAATCGCAGCGCGCGGTGCCGATGTCGGGCGCGAACAGCGTGTCGCCGACGAAGGCGGCGTCGCCCGCGACATACGTGAGGCCGTCGCGGGTATGGCCGGGCGTGGCCATCGTGCGCACGCGGAGCGAGCCGACCGACAATTCGTCGCCGTCGTCTAGCAGGCGATCGAACTGGCTGCCGTCGGCGGTGAAATCGTCGCCCAGCCCGAACACCCGCTTGAAATGCGCCTGCACTTCGACGACGCCGCGCCCGATCGCGATCGGCGCATCGAGCTCGTCATGCAGGTACCCGGCCGCGCTCAGGTGATCGGCGTGGGCGTGGGTTTCGAGGATCCACGCCGTCTGCAAACCGCGCTGGCGCACGAACGCGCGCACCGCATCCGCGCTCGTCGTGGCGGTGCGAGCGGCCGCCGCGTCGTAATCGAGCACCGGATCGACGATCGCGCCGATTTCGCCATCGTGGACGACGTGGGTCCAGGTGCCGGTGTCCTTGTGGAAGAAGGATTCGACTTCGGGATGCGACGGATCGGTTTGTGGCATGGCATATCCCCTTGCGGCGCGGAAGTCGTCAATGCTGCGGCATCACGGTGTCGGCCACTTCGTAAAGCCGAACCAGGGGTTCCATGTCGAGCAGGTACTTGTCGTCCTCGTCGTAGTACACCGCGCGTTCCGGCTTCTTGCCGGCGTAGGTGTGCAGCGCCTTCATGGAGTCCCACAGGGTCAGCACCTGGAACTCGCACTGCTCGCCCTGCACCCGCCGCAGCACCCACGCGCCGTGCTGGCCCTTGAACTCCCTGAGCGCGGGCAACGCGGTCTGCTGCAGGTGTTCGAGGTAAGCGTCGGCCTGATCTTTCGAAGTGATGCCTCGCCAGATGCGCATGATCATGGAAAGCGCTCCGTCAGCGGACCGTGCGACCGCCGCGCGACCACCGGTCCCGCCGCGCGACCGAGCCTAGCGTAACGCCGTCGCGTGTTCGGCGGCCGTTAAACCCGGGCCGAACCGGCCTCCGGCTCAGCCGCGTCGGAACCAACGCTTCCAACCGGAAGGGCGCGTCGCGGCGGGCCGGGAGTCGATGCCTTCGGCCAAATCGGCAAGCAGGCGTCGCCGCCGTGCGCGATGCTCGGCGCGGGTGATCTCTCCCAGCCGATGCGCGTCGTCCAGCGCCGACAGATCGCGATTGAGCGCGCGCATCGGCTCGTCCGTCGATGCTTCCCGGTCGGGCGGGCCGTCCGGCAAACCCACGATCACGGCCGAGAGGTTGTCGCGCGCGCCCCGCTGCAACGCGGTCTCGAAGATTTCATCGAGGATGTCGCCCGGCGCCGCATGCCGGTTGCAGGCCGCCTCGATTTCCGCGTCGGTCATTTCCTTGTTCACGCCATCCGAGCACAGCACGAACCGCGTACCCGGCCGACTGGGTGCCACCGCCCAGTCCATGAACAGCGCGTTGTCGGCGCCCACCGCGCGGGTCAGCACCCCGCCGCCCGGTTGCGCCTGTGCGGGACCGCCGCTCCAGCGGTCGGCCTCGGCGACACCATAGAGGTGGTCGCGCGTGAGCTGGACCAGTCGGCCATGGCTGCAGCAATAGCCACGGCTGTCGCCCGCCCAGCCGCACAGGCTGAAAGCCGGGTCATGGACCAGCACCACCACCGTCGAGCCGATAAGGTCCACCTCACGCTCCCGCGCGACGCGCCGCAATTCGAAATTGACGTCGGCGAGCGCATCCTCGACGGCTTCCACGAAATCGAACACGTCGCCCGCACGCGATAGGGATGCCAGCCGCTCGACGACCCGCCGGCTGGCGTAGTCGCCGTCCGCATGCCCCCCAAGGCCGTCGGCCACGGCCCACAGCCCGGCTTCATTGCGCACGAGGATCGCATCCTCGTTGCGACGGCGTGCCTTGCCGATGTCGGTGCGTCCCGCGGAACAGAGGGGCAGCGTCATGATCAGGGCTCGTCGATGCAATGCCGACGCCATTTCGGTGCGACGCCGCGAGTGTATCAGTCGTGCCGCGGGATTCGTCGTGCGCGTGCAGCGACCGGGCTTGCCACGCATGCTAGGCTGCACCGCAAGTTCGTGTTCGTGTTTTTTCGCATGCATCGATCGCTTCGTACAAACTTGCTGTCAGCCGCGGCCTGCGCGCTGATGCCCTTGCTCGCGGGCGCGCAAACGGCGACGCCGCCGCAGGACATCGCCGCCGGCGGCCAAGCCAGCTCCGACCAGGCTGCGCTGATCCGCGAGGTCGCAGCCGCCACCGGCAAGGATCCGGCTTCGCTGAACGCGCTGCTGGATGGCGCGGTGGTGAAGCAGAGCATCATCGATGCGATGACGCGCCCGGCCGAAAGCAAGCCATGGAGTGCGTATCGCCCGATCTTCATGAACCTCGAGCGGATCGATGAAGGCGTGGTGTTCTACCGCCAGCACCGCGCGTTGCTCGACCAGATCGGCGGACAGTACGGCGTGCCGCCGCAATACATCGTCGCGATCATCGGCGTGGAAACCAATTACGGCAGCAACACCGGTAGCTATCGCGTGCTGGATGCGCTGGTGACGCTGGCATTCCATTACCCGCCGCGCGCGAAGTATTTCCGCGGCGAATTGAAGACGCTGCTGGAGCTGCCCGCGAACAAGCTGCCCGGCGCCATTCCCAACATCTACGGTTCGTATGCGGGCGCGCAAGGGCTCGGGCAGTTCATGCCGTCCAGCATCCGCGATTTCGCGGTGGACGCCGACGCCGATGGCCACATCAACCTGATGGCCTCGCTGCCGGACGCGTTCGCCAGCATCGCCAATTATTTCCGGGCGCACGGTTGGCAACCCGGGCAGCCCGTGGCGGTGCAGGCCGCTCCCAGCACCACCGCCGCACCACCGCCGGCCTACGAAAGCGTGGCGCCAAGCCAGCCGCTGGAGTCATTCACCGCGGCCGGCTACGCACCCACCGCCAGGGAAGATCCTTCGCGGCCCGCCAACCTGTTGACGCTCGATGGCGCGAACGGCCCCGAACATTGGCTGACTTTCCAGAACTTCTACGTGATCACCCGCTACAACAAGAGTCCGATGTACGCGCTGGCCGTGATGCAATTGGCCGACGCGATCGCGCAAGGCATCACCCAGGCGCCCACCGCGCAATGAAGCGCGCGCTGCGCCTTTTCATGTTGCTTGCGCTGCTGCCGCTGGCGGCCCTGGCGTTGACGGCATGTTCGTCCAACCCGTCGCGCCACGAGTCGCGCGGCACCCGCGCGCCGGACGCGTCATGGCGCGACGACACCGGCCTGTCGCAATCGGAGCGCTACCACCAGCGCAACGATTCCACGCCCGACATCAAGGATATCGATTTCAGCAGGATCCCCGAGCCGGTGCCGGTTGCCGAACCGCGTTCGCGCTACGGCAACAAGTCGCCGTACACGGTGAACGGGCAGACCTATCGCGTGCTGCCCAGCGCGGCGGGTTACAGCGAGCGCGGCATCGCCTCGTACTACGGCAGCAAGTTCAACGGCTACAAGACGTCCGATTTCGAAACTTACGACATGTACAAGTTCTCGGCCGCCAGCAAGGTGCTGCCGCTGCCGAGCTTCGCGCGGGTCACCAACCTGGAGAACGGCAAGAGCGTGATCGTGCGTGTCAACGATCGCGGGCCGTTCATGCCCAACCGCGTGATCGACCTGTCGCTGGCCGCGGCGGTGCGGATCGGCATCTGGCCCAAGGGCACGGGGCTCGTCGAGGTGCAAGGCATCGACCCCGTGCATCCGAATGCGGAACCTGCGCCCGTCACGGCGGTCACACCGCGGACCGGTCGACAACCGCTGCTGTACGTGCAGGTCGGGGCGTTCGCGGACGCGGCCAACGCCGAGCGGCTGGCGGCGCGGCTGCGTGGCTTGAAGCTGGGGCCGGTACGGGTGATCGCCGGCGACGTGAACGGACGCATGTTGCAACGCGTGCAGATTGGTCCGCTGCCGGACGTGGATACCGTCGATCGCACCACCGCGCGACTGGATGCGCTCGGTTTGCCGCATGCGAGCGTCGCGATACAGTAGCGAAAGTACGATATGCGTTCGTCGCGCTGCGCGCAGGGATGACTGCACCGCGAAGGAGCAAATGGCCACCATGAGGAAAGCCGCTTCGTTCCGCTCTTGCTTTCACTTTGCTCTTTGCAGGCGGCGAAGCCGCCGACTTCATTCTTTACTGCCTCTCCGGAATTTCAAAACCCGATGAAAACGTTGCGTTCCCTGATCCTGGTTTCCCTCGTCGCATTCACCGGCGTGCTGTTCGCACAGACCTCGCCGCTGCCGCCGAAACCGCAGGCGCCGCCCAAGCCGGTGCCGACGATTCCGCAGACGCCGATCCCGCCGGCGCCGCAGCCGAACGCGCAGGCGTGGGTGCTGATGGACTATGCCAACGGACAGATCCTTGCGTCCAGCAACATGGACCAGCGCCGCGCGCCGGCCTCGCTGACCAAGATCATGACCGAGTACGTGGTCAACGCC
>DAIUEL010000055.1:0-13648 GCA_036845145.1 Rhodanobacteraceae bacterium
ACCGGATGTACGACAACTGGGGCTACAAGGAGCTGGCCGAGCACGAGCGCGCCGAGTCGATCGACGAGATGAAGCACGCCGACCGCCTGATCGGACGCATCCTGTTCCTGGAAGGCCTGCCCAACCTGCAGAAGCTCGGCAAGCTGCTGATCGGCCAGACGCCGAAGGAATGCATCGAATGCGACCTCAAGCTGGAACGCGCCGCGCTACCCGACCTGCAGGTCGCGATTGCCTACTGCGAGCAGACCGGCGACTACGTCAGCCGCCAGTTGTTCGGCGACATCATGCATTCCGAAGAAGAACACATCGACTGGCTGGAAACGCAGCTCGGGTTGATCGAGCAGGTGGGCTTGGAGAATTACCTGCAGACGCATATCCGTAGCTGATAACCAAAGGCGGCTCGCTACAGGGCCGGTTGAAACCTGCCATGCAAAAACAAACCACAAATGGCGAACCCGCAGGTTGGCGCTGAACGGAGTGAAGCCCAACGGCCAGGCATCGTTGCGCTTCGCGTTGCCCAGCCCAACCTACGCATCGAAAATCACTCGCGTATGAATGCAACCCTTCACGGCCGTTTGTAGCGCTGCTTCAGCGCGGCGGCGGCGTTGGCGTAAAGCTTCTCCAGCGCCGTGACGCTGTCGCCGGGGCTCGCCAGCGTGCCGTTGCGCGCGGCCTCTTCCACTTGGCGCGCGCGATTGGCCAGCGGCATCGCGCCGAGGTTCGCGCTGGACGACTTCAGTGAATGCGCGAGCTTGCCGACCTCGGTGCCGTCGCCGCGGTCGGCGGCCTCGCGCATGTTGCGCATCCGGGTTTCGCCATCACGCAGATAGGCGTCCACCAAGGTGACCAGTTCGTCACCCATGATGTCCTCGAGATCGACCAGGGTGGTGGCGTCCAGCGTGTCGGGGGGCGGTGGATTCTGCATGGCGGGTGGCGTGGCCTCCGGATGGGTGAGGGGCGCGATGGTGGAAAGGAGGTCGGCTGTCGCCGGTGCGGCGTCCTGGGATTTCGGCATCCAGCGCGTCAGCGTCTGTTCCAGCAACTGCCGGTCCAGCGGCTTGGAAAGGTAATCGTCCATCCCGGCCTGCAGGCAGCGCTCGCGATCGCCCGACATCGCGTGCGCGGTCATCGCGATCACCGGCGTGCGCGGCTTGCCCTGCCCGGCTTCGATTTCGCGCAGGCGGCGGGTGGCGCTGTAACCGTCCAGCACCGGCATCTGACAATCCATCAGCACCATCGCGTACGGCTGTTCGCGCAGTTTCTCCAGCGCCACCTCGCCATTTTCCGCGACGTCCACCGTAAGCCCAAGGCGCTCCAGCAGCTTCTGCGCGACCTTCTGGTTGACGGGATGGTCTTCCACCAACAGCACCTTGCCGGCGAGCGGCTGGTCGCTGCGCGGCGCGGCCGGTGTCAACGGCGCACTCAATACCGGTTGCGCGCGTGCCTGCGGGGCGACGCCGAACGCGCTGCGCACCCCTTGGCGCAGGGCCGCGTCATCGGCCCGCGCCGGTGCCGACACCACCCGCGGATCGGGTGCCGTATCCAGGCCCAGCGCCAGGATCCGCAAGGCGTCGAGTTGGCGGTCGGCCAGGATGCCGCGAAGCAGCACACCAACGTCGCCCGTGACGCTGCCGGTGTCCACGATCAACAGGTCGAAGCTGAAGGTCTTGCCGAGCGGCGCGGCCTGCTTCAGGCGGGCCAGCGTGGCGCCGGCGTCTGCCACGTGCGTGGCATCGAGTTCGAGGGTGGCAAGAATCGGCGTGATGTGCTGCGCGCGCTGCGCACTGGCGGCCAGCAGCACGCGCGCGCCGGTCAAGCTCTTGTGCGCGCCGGAAATGTCGCCGGGCGCCTTCTCGAACGGGATCGTGAACCAGAACACCGAACCGCGCCCGGGCTCCGAGCGCACACCGATGCGACCCCCCATCAAATCCACCAGCTTCTTGCAGATCGTGAGGCCGAGGCCGGTGCCGCCATAGCGCCGCGTCACCGAGGCATCGGCCTGGGTGAACGGCTGGAACAGCCGCGCGGCCGCGTCGGCGGCAAGGCCGATGCCGGTGTCGCGCACCGCGAACAGCAGTTCGTGCTGGGTGGCGGTGTCGTTGCGCTTGCTGACCCGCACCGACACGCCACCGCGCTGGGTGAACTTGATCGCGTTGCCCATCAGGTTGGTGAGGATCTGGCGGATGCGCATCGGATCGCCGCGCACCACCGGACGTACATCGGCGTCCACGACCGCGCGCATCGCCAGTCCCTTGGCTTCGGCGGGTTTTTCCAGCAACCGTTTGACGCTGTCCACCAGTTCGCGGATGTTGATGCTGACCGATTCGAGATCCAGCTTGCCGGCTTCGGCCTTGGAGTAGTCGAGGATGTCGTCGACGATCCGCAGCAGTTCCTTGGCCGAGGCGTTGGCGGTGATCAGGTATTCGCGCTGCGCTGGCGAAAGCTCGGTGCCCAGCACGATGTCGAGCAGCGGCAGGATGCCGTTCAAGGGCGTGCGGATTTCATGGCTCATGCTGGCCAGGAATTCGCTCTTGGCCAGCATCGCCGCTTCCGCAGCCTGCTTCGCGGCCAGCAGCTCGCGCTGCACCCCGCGCAGCGAGGTCAGTTCCGATTGCGCCGAGGCAAGGCGCGTGCGCATTGCGACATCCACCGGATCCTGGATCGGTGCCGGCGCGACGTTTCTCGCGGTATTGCCCTGCGGCGCGCGCGCCAGCCACAACAGGATCAGTGCGATCAGCAGCAGGCCCCACAACGCGGCCACCTGCGGCACTGGCACCCACAGCGCAGCCGCGCCACCCGCGGCGATCAGCGCGATGCTGCCCAGAACCCGGGGCCACGACACCCGCTCACCACCGGCCGCGTTTGCCATCCTCAGCTTCCTTGCTCGGGAAACGAGTGATCGAGATCGGCGGCGGGCGGTCGGAAGTGGTTGCCTTGCAGCATGTCGACGCTGGCGGCGCGCAGTTGCTCGGCGCGCGCCACGGTTTCGATGCGCGGGGCGATCACGCGCAGGTTGTGCGAATGCGCGCCGCCCACGACGGTTTCCAGATCGCCGTCGGCGAGATCGGGCGCGAGCTTGACGAAATCGAGCGGCAGGTGCCCAATCCAGCCCGCGTTCACCGCATCGGTGTCGACGCCGGCGAGACACAGTCGCACGCCAGCGCGCTTCAACTCGGGTGCAAGCTCGACCAGCGCGCGGAGATTGTTGCGGGCCTCTTCGCAGCGGAATTCCAGCACCAGCGATTCCGGCGCCACGCCGGTAGTCGCGAGCCGCGCCGAAAGTTGCCCGCGTCGACCGTGGTCGGTCCAGCCCTGCAGCGACTGGCTGGCGAACAGGCAAACCGGGTCGCCGTCGCGCTGGTGCTGCGCCAGGACGCCGATGCAATGATCGACGACCCACGCGTCGACGGCCGCGATGTAGCCCGCTCGGATCGCGGCCGGGATCAGCTCGGCGGCCAGGAATTCCTGCTCGCCATGTTGCAATCGCAGCAGCGCCTGATAATGCGGGCCCGCGCCGCCACGGATCGGGATGATCGGCTGGAACACGAGGTCGAACGAGCCGTGCGCCAGCGCCGCAGAAATACGCTGGGCGAGCGCATTCGGATCGGGCGTGAGCGTGGAATGCACCGCGACGCGATCGGGCTGCGTGCGCGCCGCCGTCAGGGTGTGTTGCACCGCCGCCAGCGCGACCGCCGATTCGCCGGTCGCGGCGTCGAACGCGCACACAGCAGCATCCAGGCGCACCGCGGTCGCCTGCGCGCCGAAACGTTCGTCGTCGGCCTTCGCCACCAGTTCCGTGGCCAGCGCCACCAGTTCGCGCTCGCTGCGGGCGGGCGAGAAAATCAGGAAGGCCGCGTGTCCGTGGCGCGCGGTCATGCAGCCGGTGCGCACGTGGCGCAGGATGAAATCGCCGAGTTGCGTCAGCACCTGGTCGAAGCCCACCAGACCGATGCGGTCGCGCAGGATCGTGGCGTCGCGCAATTCCACCGCCAGCAGGCCGCCTTGCGCGGCGTATCCACCGGCCGCGGCAAGGTGTTCGGACAAGGCATCCAGCAGTTGCGCCCGTTCGTGCAAGCCGGTCGCCGCATCGCGGCGACGCCGGCGCCGGGTGCGCGATGCGGCGGCGCGTGCACGCCGCACCCGATTGGTGACCGCGGCGACCAGATGGGTCGGGCGGATCGGCTTCATCAGGAAATCGTCGCCGCCCGCGTCCAGCGCGGCGAATTGGCGATCTTCGTCCTGATCGCCGGACAGGAACACGATCGGCGTGTTGACGTATCCGTCGCGTTCGCGGATCAGTGCGGTCAGCTCGAAACCGTCGCAGTCGGGCATGTTGAGGTCGAGCAGCAGCAAGTCGGGCTGGAAGCGGTCCAGCTCTTCCAGTACCGCCAGCGATTCGCCCAGCACCCGCGTTTCCATGCCCGCCCGGCGCAGGATGGCTTGCGCGAACAGCGCCTGCGGGGCGTCGTCGTCCACGATCAGGATGCGGTACGGGCTTTCTTCGTCCACCATCGCCAGTTCCAGCGCGGCGCCTACCGTTTCGCCGGGCGTGGACGGCAGCGCGATGCAGCGATCGGCGCCCGCGCGCAGCGCGCGCAGGCGCAATTCGACATCCGTTTCGCGCAGCAACGCCAGCAGATGGATGCGGTGCGCAGGATCGCGCCGCGCTTCGCGCAAGGTGCTGGCGAGCTGCTCAAGCGGCGTGCGCGCGTCGGCGACCAGGATGATGAGGTCCGGTGGCGCGCCCTGCAGTTGTTCCAGAAGGCCCTGCATGTGGTCGAGCAACGCTACGTCGCAGCCCTGCTGGTCGAGGCGCAGCAGCAGTTCGTTGATCAGCGGATCATCGTCGTTGATGATCCGCACGCGCGGCCCGCGCGGAGGATCGGGCACCGTCGGCGTGTCCGGCTGGGGCGCCGGTGCTTCGTTGGCCGCGATGCCGGTGGCGACACCGGCGGCATCGGTGATGCCGAGTTGCAGCCAGTAGCCGGGCGGCGGCGTATCGCAGCGCGGAAACGGCGCCCTGCCGGCGATCGGCGGCGGGTCCTGCATCCACGCGGGCAAGCCGGGGCCGCGCGATGCCTGCTGCAGATGCGGGCGCAGGCTGTCCAGCAGTGCGTCGATGCCGGTGGTTGCGGCCGCGTCGGGCACCTGGTTGGCGCTGACCGCGGGCGCCAGCGCCGATTCCAGCGCCAGCAACCGCTCGCCTGTTTCCAGCAGACCGTAACGACCGCAGGCGCCGGCCAGTTGCGCGATCTCGTCGTGCAACGTGCGCAGCACGTTGCAATCCCAACCGCTGCGGCATTGCGCACGCGCACGCCGGAGCAGCGTGCGCAGACGCTGCGGCAGGTGCTGCCGAAACGCCGCCTGCAGCTCCGCATCGGGCTTCTGCTGGGACAACTGCGATGCCATGTGGGAAACTCCCCCTGCGTCGACAAAACTATACCAAGGCGCAAGGCCGGAAGTGTGTCCGGCGTATCGCTTGCCTGCGGGCCGGCCGGGCACCGCGGCGTCTGGTCGAAGATTGCGACAACCCCTGCGATGAACGGGCGTTCGGACCTTGGTTATTCCGGACGTGCCCCGGCAATGGCGACTTCGACGAAGCAGCTATCACGGATGATCGCACTAGAACGGCTTGACGACGGCCAGGATCACGATCGCGAGCAGCAGCACGCCGGGAATCTCGTTGAAGCCGCGCAGCTTGCGTGACGACCAGCGGCAGCGATCAGCGGCGAAATCGCGGGTGAGCTTCACCAGCATCGCGTGATAGACCACCAACAGCAGCACCAGCAGCAGTTTCAGGTGCAGCCAACCGGCGTGCAGGTAGAACGACTCCGCGGCGAGCGTCGCGATGCCGAACGCGATCGCCAGCGCACCGCCGATGTGGGTCATCACCAGCAGGCGACGCTCCATCAGCTTGAGGCGCTCGCGAATCGAAGTTTCACCCGCTTCCGCGTGGTACACGAACAGCCGCGGCAGGTAAAACAGGCCGGCGAACCAGGTGACCACGCCGATGATGTGGAAGGCTTTCAGCCACAGGGGCAGCATCGGAAACTCCATGCGGGGCAGGCGTCGTGTTCACGGGGGTCGCGCCACCCAGCGCGGACCCGAATCCGGGCGAAGTCGCGAACGGCATCAGCATTGCGTTCCGGCGTGTCGTCGTGACTGCACGGCTAGTATGCCTGTCTTTGCAGATGCAACAACACCGTGATGGAAACGATAACCTGGAACGATTTCGCGAAAATCGAATTGCGCGTCGGCCGCATCGTCGAGGCGCGCGTGTTCGCCGAAGCGCGCAAGCCTGCCTACGTGTTGCAGGTCGACTTTGGCGCAGAGATCGGCATCCGGAAATCAAGTGCGCAGATCACCAAGCTGTATTCGCCGGAAGAACTGGTCGGCAAGCTGGTGATGGGCGTCGTCAATTTTCCGAAGAAGCAGATCGGGCCGGTGATGAGCGAGTGCCTGGTCACCGGCTTCTACGACGCCAACGGCGACGTCGCGCTGTGCGTGCCCGACAAGCCGGTGCCGTTGGGCGCGAAGCTCGGCTGAGAGCACGCGTTCACGCAAATGGTGCAATCAATGCACCTTGATGGTGCACAATTGCTCACCATGCTCAGGCAAACCATTGGATTGAAAAGCTACAATGGCTGGCATGCCGCTTGCACTTTCCCGTCATCCGTCCACGCCCGAGCCGCCCCATGACCGCCAATAAAGTCCTCGAAACCATCAAGTCCGAAAACATCGAATTCGTCGACCTGCGCTTCGCCGACATGCGCGGCATCGAGCACCACGTCAGCTTCCCGGCGCATGCGCTGGATGCCGATACCTTCGAGGACGGCAAGATGTTCGATGGCTCGTCCATCACCGGCTGGAAGGGCATCAACGAGTCGGACATGGTGCTGATGCCCGATCCCTCGACGGCGTTCGTCGATCCGTTTGCTGCCCACAAGCAGGTCAACATAGTGTGCGACGTGCTGGAACCGTCCACGATGCAGGCCTATTCGCGTGACCCGCGTTCGATCGCGCGGCGCGCGGAAGCGTTCCTCAAGTCCACCGGCGTCGCCGACACCGCGTTCTTCGGTCCCGAGCCGGAATTCTTCATCTTCGATTCGGTGCGCTGGCAGAACGACATGGGCCGGGTGTTCTACGAGATCGGATCCGAGGAAGCTTCGTGGTCATCGCGCTACAAGTACGACGAAGGCAACCACGGCCATCGTCCCGGCGTGAAGGGCGGTTATTTCCCGGTGCCGCCGGTCGATTCGCTGCACGATTTGCGCGCGGAAATGTGCACGGTGCTGGAATCGCTGGGGCAGACGGTCGAGGTGCACCACCATGAAGTCGCCAACGCGGGCCAGTGCGAAATCGGCGTGAAGTTCAACACGCTGCTGCGCAAGGCGGACGAACTGCAGACGATGAAGTACGTGATCCGCAACGTCGCTCATGCCAACGGCAAGACCGCCACCTTCATGGCCAAGCCCGTGGTTGGCGACAACGGTTCGGGCATGCACGTGCACCAGTCGTTGTCGAAGGACGGCAAGAATCTTTTCGCAGGCGAACTGTACGGCGGGTTGTCGCAACTGGCGCTGTGGTACATCGGCGGCATCTTCAAGCACGCGCGCGCGATCAACGCGTTTTCCAATTCCACCACCAATTCCTACAAGCGCCTGGTGCCGGGTTTCGAAGCGCCGGTGATGCTGGCGTACTCCGCGCGCAACCGGTCGGCGTCGTGCCGCATTCCGTATGTCAGCAATCCGAAGGGCCGTCGCGTGGAAGTGCGTTTCCCCGATCCGATGAACTCTGGCTACCTCACCTTCACCGCGTTGATGATGGCGGGGCTCGACGGCATCTTGAACAAGATCGATCCGGGTCCCGCCATGGACAAGGATCTCTACGATCTGCCGCCGGAAGAAGAGCGCAACATCCCGCAGGTGTGCGCGTCGCTCGACGGCGCTCTGGAGGCGCTCGATCGCGACCGCGATTTCCTGAAGGCCGGCGGCGTGATGACCGACGACTTCATCGAAGCGTACATAGCGACCAAGATGAAGGAAGTCACCGCCTACCGCGCATCGACCCATCCCCTCGAGTACCAGATGTATTACTCGATCTGACGGGCGGGCGCGCAGCATGGAACATCCATTCGTCGACGCCTTCCGCTACAAGGCCTGGGCGAACCAGGACTTGCTGGATCACGGCGAGCGGCAATGGCAGTCGCTGCCGGAAGAGGATGCGCGTTTCTTCGTGCGCATCCTCAACCACACTCACGTGGTCGATCGCATCTTCATCGGCCACATCACCGGCAAGCCGCACGGATTCGACGCCGACAATACGGTGGAAACGCCCACCATCGCCGCGTTGCGGGCGGCAATGGCACAGGCGGACAGATGGCTCGTCGAGTACTCGGCGAGCGCGGACCAGGCGGAACTTGCCCGCGACATCCCGTTTGTTTTCACCGACGGCGATCGTGGCCGGATGCGCGTGGATGAAATGCTGCTGCACCTGCTCACGCACGGCAGCAATCATCGCGGCATGGCCGCACGGGTGCTGGCTACGCATGGGCTGGAGCGGCCGAAGGATACCTTCACGCGCTTTCTGCACTTGACCTATCCGGAACGCCGCGATGGCGGCACGCACGCCTGAAACGCACCGTCGGACGTGGCGCGTCGGCTTATGAGCTTTGAAAGCGTGGCCTGCGCAAACGGCACGATCCGCATGGTGACGGCCGCGGATGCCGCCGCCATCTGCGCGATCTACAACCATTACGTGACCGACACGATCGTGACGTTCGAGGAGCAACCGGTTGCGGCATCCGAAATGCAATCGCGCATACGCGCTGTCCTCGAAAAATTGCCGTGGCTGGTGCTCGAACGCGACGGCGACATTGCCGGCTACGCATATGCTTCGCCGTGGAAGACGCGCATCGGCTACCGGTTTGCCGTCGAGAGTTCGATCTACCTCGCGCCCGCGCAGGTCGGTTGCGGACTCGGCGCCGCGTTGTATCGAAGCCTGCTGGATGTGCTGCGCGTGCGCGACATCCATTGCGTGATCGGCGGCGCCGCGCTGCCCAATCCGGCCAGCGTCGCCCTGCACGAAAAACTTGGTTTCACCCAGGTCGCGCATTTTCGCGAGAACGGCTTCAAGTTCGGCCGCTGGATCGACGTCGTGTACTGGCAATGCCTGCTTTGAGCGCGCTTCGGGCGGCGCGATCCAGCGCCATGATCATCGCGCCCGTGCTGTGGCGACACGATTCCTGCCGTTCTGTTTGGCGTGGTCGAGCGCCGAGTCGGCGCTCGCCGGAACGGTACCTGACGGGCGACGGCCATCGGATACTTGCGCACGTCACACCCCGGTTTATCAGCGGTCCGGTTGGTGCGCTTGAGGAAGTTGGCAATTGGAAAGGTGACATTTCGTTGAGACGTGATCCGGATGCGCGAACCCGGAACCGCGCCTATGCTGCGGGCATGCATGGTGCCAACCTGACCCTGTTCGACGACGCGCCGCCGGCTGAAATGCGCGAGCAACTCGCGCCCGGCGCCTGGGTGCTTCGGGGCTTCGCGCACGCTCACGCCGACGCATTGCTGCGGGAAATCGAAAGCATCGCGGCGGCCTCGCCATTCCGGCATCTGGTCACCCCCGGCGGCAAGACCATGTCGGTGGCGATGACCAATTGCGGTGCGGTCGGCTGGTTCAGCGACCGGCGCGGCTACCGGTATGCGGCCGTCGATCCCGAAAGCGGCAAGTCGTGGCCGCCGATGCCCGAACGGTTTGTCCGGCTCGCGCGCGAGGCGGCGAGCGCGGCGGGCTTCGATGATTACGCGCCCGACGTGTGCCTCATCAACCGCTACGAAGTCGGCTCGCGCCTGACCCTGCACCAGGATCAGGATGAACGCGATCGCCACGCCCCGATCGTGTCGGTGTCGCTGGGACTGCCCGCCACGTTCCTGTTCGGCGGACTGACGCGCAACGAACCACAGCGGCGCGTGCCGCTCGTGCACGGCGACGTGGTGGCGTGGGGTGGGCCGTCGCGGATGCGTTACCACGGCGTGCTGCCGATCAGGATCGGCGACCATCCGCTGACTGGTGCACGGCGCTACAACCTCACGTTTCGTGTCGCGCGCTGAGCTTGTGGAGCCGCACACTATGCACTAGATTGGTGCAATGCAACGCACCAACCCGGATGCAGGATCGATCGGCGAGCTGGCCACCGGAGTGGCCAGGCTGGATTCGTCGCTGCGGTTTGCCCAGGCAAACCCCGCGTTCATCGAACACATCGGCTTCGGGCTTTCGCGCGTTCTGGACCACACGCTTGCCGTCCTCAAGCCCGAGGGCGAACGCCTGCACGAAGGTGCGGCACGGGCGCAGCAGCAAGGCGCCACCCTTCGCCTGCGCGATGTCGCGGTGTGCGCGGCGCCGGGGCGCGAGACACGGCTGGATTTCAGCTTCACGCCGGGCGACGCCGGCGTGTGGGTCGAAGTGCATCCGGCCGCGCCGGCTTCCGGTTCGGGACGCGTGTCCGAATCATTGCGTGGTTTCGCGCACGAAGTCCGGAATCCCCTGGCGGCGATTTCGGGCGCGGCACAGCTGCTGGAACAGCGCGCCGACGATGCGCGGCAGCGCGGCCTTGCCCGACTGATCCGCGAAGAGTCGGCGCGGCTCGCGGCACTGGCGGAACGCCTGTTGGGCACACGGAGCACGATGGTGACGCGCGTGGTCAACGTGCACGCGATCCTCGAACGCGCATCGGAGTTGCTGCAGGCCGAGCGTGGCGAAGTCGTCGTCGTGCGGGACTACGATCCCAGCTTGCCCGCCTGGCACGGTGACCCAGACCGGTTGTTGCAGGCGGTCCTGAACCTGGTGCGCAACGCGGCGGAAGCCCACGCGAGGCGAATTGTCCTGCGCAGTCGCGCCGAAGCGGGTTGGCGCGATGCCCGCGGCCAGCGTGTGCCGGCGCTGCGCATCGAGGTCGACGACGATGGCCATGGCGTGCCCGAGGCGATCGCCGCGACGCTGTTCGAGCCGATGGTCTCCGGGCGTGCCAATGGCACCGGTCTGGGACTGGCGCTGGCGCGCGAAATCGCCCGCGAACACGGCGGCGAGCTGGCCCTTCAGCCGCGCGAGGCCGGCACCCGTTTCGTGTTGCTGCTGCCGCGGCGTCCGCGCACGGGAGAACCCGAATGAGCAAGATCTTCATCGTCGACGACGATCGCGCGGTGCGCTTCGTGCTGGCCACGGCGCTTCGCGACGCTGGGCACGAGGTCACCGAATTCGCCGATGCCGAAGCCGCGCAAATCGCGTTGCGGCACGCTGCGCCGCAAGGGGTGGTTTGCGACGTGCGCCTGCCCGGTGGAGACGGCCTTGCGCTGCTGCGCCACGTCAAGGCCGCGCATCCGGGCTTGCCGGTGATCGTGATGAGCGCCTTTACCGACGTCGCGACCACCGCCGCGGCCTATCGGGAAGGCGCGACCGATTACCTGCCCAAGCCCTTCGACCTCGCGCAGGCCGTGGCGTCGCTGCAACGTGCCCTGCACGAATCGGAACAAACGAACGCGGCGGTGAACGCACCCACGCCGCGTCATGCATTGCTGGGCGAAAGCGCGCCGATGCGCGCAGTGTTCCGCCTGATCGGACGCGTCGCGGCCAGTGACTTGAACGTGCTGGTCACCGGCGAAACCGGCACCGGCAAGGAACTCGTGGCGCGCGCGCTGCACCAAGAAAGCGCGCGCCGCGCGCGGCCGTTCGTTGCGCTGAATACCGCCGCGATTCCTGCCGAATTGCTGGAGTCGGAACTGTTCGGACACGAGGCCGGAGCCTTCACCGGGGCACAGCGGCGCATGGCCGGACGCTTCGAACAGGCCGAGGGCGGCACGCTGTTCCTCGATGAAATCGGCGACATGCCGCTGGCGTTGCAGACGCGCCTGCTGCGCGTGCTGGCCGGCGGCGAGTTCTATCGCGTGGGTGGGCGTGAACTGATCCGCAGCGACGTGCGCGTGCTGGCGGCGACCCACCAGGATCTGGATGCGAAAGTCGCGCGTGGCGAATTTCGCGCCGACCTGATGCATCGCCTTGACGTGTTGCGCATCCACCTGCCCGCGCTGCGTGATCGTCGCACCGACATTCCGCTGCTGGCGAAGCAGTTCCTCGCCGCTGCGGTGCAGGAGCTGAAGCTGCCGGAGAAGCATTTCGCGCAGGCTGCGTTGCAGGCCCTGGCGAAGATGGAATTTCCCGGCAACGTTCGACAACTGGAAAACCTGTGCCGGCGGCTTGCGGTGATTGCGCCCGGCGCGTCTATCCGCCGCGAAGACCTGGAAGATGCCGGCGCGTCAATGCGTCCGCGGCCGGCGGATGCGGGCCTGCCTTGGGAATCTTCGCTGCGTGCATGGGCCGATGCGGAACTCGCCGGCGACGCGGAGAACCTGCATGCGCGGGCGCGCGAACGTTTCGAGCGCGTGCTGCTGGACGCCGCGCTGGCCGCGCACGACGGGCATCGGCAACACGCGGCAAAAGCCCTGGGGCTGGGTCGCAACACGTTGACGCGCAAGCTGGGGAGTTCGCGGAGGGCCAAGGACCGGGAAGCAGGCACCGGGGGTCAGAAAAGCTGACGCGCCGCGCTTCGCGGGCAGTTCGCGATGTACGCGTGTCGATGGACCCGTTCGCGCCAGGACCGGAGGATTGCTACGCTTTCGGTCTCGGATCTCCGTCCCCTGCGTCCCGAAATCCATGTCCATCGCCATCCGCATCGCCGATCCCGCCGACATCCCGTTCCTGGTCGACAGCAACATTGCGATGGCGCGCGAAACCGAACACAAGACGCTCGACCGCGATGTGCTGACGCGCGGAACGCGCGCGGTGTTCGAGGACGTGCGTCGGGGGTTCTACCTGGTCGCGGAATGCGACGGCGAACCGGCCGGCTGCCTGCTGATCACTTACGAATGGAGCGATTGGCGCAACGGCGACTGGTGGTGGTTCCAGAGCGTGTACGTGACGCCCGCCGCGCGCCGTCGCGGTGTATTTCGCGCGTTGTATGCGGATGTCGAACGTCGTGCGCGCGCCGCCGGCGCGGTCGGCTTGCGCCTGTATGTCGAACGCGACAACGCGCGTGCGCAGCAAACCTACGCCTCGCTCGGCATGGAGGAAGAGCCCTACAGGATGCTGCGGCGCGGCTTCATCGAGTTCGGGCCGTGATCGTCATTCCAGATCGCCGCTGCGCGACGTCCGGAATGACGACATAATTGCCGGGAAGCGCAGCGAGGTTTCGCCATGATCCCCCAAACCCGCCGCGTCGCCGTGCTGGGCGGCGTGCGCATTCCGTTCTGCAAGCGAGACACCGCCTACGCCGATCTCGGCAACTTCGGAATGTCGGTGAAAGTGCTGGGCGCGCTGGTCGAGAAGTTCGGCCTGCAAGGCCAGGAACTGGGCGAAGTCGCGTTTGGTGCGGTGATGAAGCATCCGGCCGACTGGAACCTCGCGCGCGAAGCGCTGCAGTCCTCCGGCCTTGCGATGACCACGCCTGGCATCACCACCGCGCGTGCCTGCGGCACCTCGCTCGACAACGCGATCCTGATCGGGCAAAAGATCGCGACCGGCCAGATCGAAGCCGGTATCGGCGGCGGTTCGGATACCACCAGCCAGGTGCCGCTGACCTATTCGAATCGCC
>DAIUEL010000056.1:0-13575 GCA_036845145.1 Rhodanobacteraceae bacterium
AAGCTTCGCTGCGCGAGCAGGTCAAGGCCACGCACGAGATCGTCGATTCGCTGAAACAGGAACTCGACATCGCCCAGAAGCAGCAGGCGATCGGTGCGAAGTCGTTGTCCGACACGCTCGCGGTGCGCTCGCAGCTCGCGGCCACCGAGGCGACGCTGCCGCCGCTGGAGAAGCAGCTCTCGACCACCCAGAACCAGCTCGCGACGTATCTCGGCGTCACGCCGGCACAATTGCAAATGCAGCCGGTGACCCTGGCCGACGTCACGCTGCCCACCGATATTCCGGTCAGCCTGCCGTCCACGGTGGTCGCGCAGCGGCCGGACATCCGTGCCGCCTCGGCGCAGTTGCATGCCGCGACCGCCGCGGTCGGCGTCGCCACCGCCGACATGCTGCCCAAGCTCAGCTTGAACGGCAGTCTGACCAGCCAGTCCTTGACCGAATCGGGTTTGCTGGGCGCCGGCAGTGGCGGCTGGTCGATCGGGCTCGGCTTGCTGCAGCCGTTGTTCCACGGCGGGCAGCTGCTGCACCAGAAGCGAGCTGCGGAAGCCGGCATGGATGCGGCGCTGGCAGATTGGCAGCAGACCGTGCTGGTCGCATTCCAGAACGTCGCCGATGCGCTGCAGGCGCTCGACTATGACGCGCAGTCCTTGCGGGCGCAGAGCATTTCGGAACGCGATGCGGAAAAACTGCTGTCGCTGACGCGCGCCCAATATCGGGTCGGTGCGGTCGATTACCTGACGCTGCTTTCGGCCGAGCGCCAGTACCAGCAGGCACGCATCGCCGCCATCAATGCACGCGCGTCGCGGCTCGCCGATACCGCCGCGCTGTATGCGGCCCTTGGCGGCGGATGGCAGGCTTCCCCGGAAAGCCAGACCACGGAAGACCGTTCTGGTGCCGCGCCGGTGCAGGGCAGCCCCTCCACCACCCTTCGCCAACCCGATCGCGGCGATCAGGGGCGATCGCAAAAATAAAGCGCGCATCGCGAAAGCCAGAGCCCACCACGAGATGATTCCATGAATACCTACGTATCCGCGCGTCCCAAACAACGCAAGCGCCTGATCATCGTGATCCTGGTGGTGGCGATCCTGTTCGCATTGCTGATCGGCTTCAACACCTTCAAGGGCATCATGATCGGCAAGTTCATGAAGTCCATGGGCAATCCGCCGCAGACGGTCAGCACCATGGCTGTCGAATACCAGGAATGGCAGCCGCACGTCGAGGCGGTCGGTAACGTGCGCGCGGTGCACGGTGCGGATCTCGCGTTCGATGTCGCGGGCCTGGTCGAGAGCGTGAACGTGAAGTCCGGGGCCGACGTGAAGAAGGGCCAGGTGCTGATCAAGCTGGTGGACGCCGACGACCGCGCCAAGCTGGAAGCGCTCAAGGCCACCGCGCAACTCGCCAGGCTGACCGCCGATCGGTCGAAGCAGCAGCTTGCGGTGCAGGCGATCAGCAAGGCGCAGTACGACGCCGACATGGCCAACCTGAAAAGTGCGCAGGCGAACGCCGCCGCGCAGCAGGCGTTGGTCGACAAGAAGACGTTGCGCGCGCCGTTCGAGGGCCGCATCGGCATCATCACGGCCAATCCCGGCCAGTACATCAATGTCGGCACCAAGGTGGTGACGCTGCAGCAGCTCGATCCGGTGTACGTGGATTTCACGGTGCCGCAATCGTCGCTGGACGAATTGCAGGTGGGCGGCAAGGTCGAAGTCACAGCCGATGCCTTCACGGGCAAGACCTTCCCGGGCGACGTGTCGGCGACCGACCCGAAGATCGACCTGTCCACCCGCAACGTCGGCGTCGAGGCGCGGGTGTCCAATCCCGACAAGCTGCTGGTGCCGGGCATGTTCACCAAGGTGGCGGTGGATTCGGGCGCCACCCAGCGCTACCTGACCCTGCCGCAGACCGCGATTTCGTACGCACCTTACGGCGACACCGTGTTCGTGGTGCACGAGGGCACGCCGCCCGAGACCGACGCCGACGGACAGCCGGTGAAGGCCAAGCCCGCCGCGGAACCCAAGGCTGCCGCCAAGGACAAGAACGGTCCTTCGCATTATGTGCAGCAGGTGGTCGTGACGGTCGGGCAGACCCGTGGCGACCAGGTCGCGATCGAGAGCGGCATCAAGCAAGGCGACGTGATCGTCACCAGCGGGCAGTTGAAGCTGAAGAACGGCACCCCGGTGAACATCAACAACAAGGTGCAGCCGGCGTTCAATCCGAATCCGCAACCGGTGGAACAGTAGCGCGTATTTTCGTCATTCCGGACGTGGCGCAGCCGCGATCCGGAATCTGCTTTGGGAAAGTGGAGCAGATTCCGGGTTCCATCGCCATGAAGCCGGCGATGCCCCGGAATGACGACAGGGGAAGTTGCCGCCCAGAAATTTTTCAGCAGGTCTCCGCATGAAATTCACCGATCTCTTCATCAAGCGCCCGGTCCTCGCCGCCACGGTCAGCCTGCTGATCCTGGTGCTGGGCTTGCGCGCCGTGACCTCGCTGCCGATCCGCCAGTACCCCAAGACGGAAAACGCGACGATCACGGTGCAGACCGTGTACTACGGTGCCGACGCCCAGACCATGGCGGGCTTCATCACCCAGCCGCTCGAGCAGGCGATTGCGCAGGCGCAGGGCATCGACTACATGTCCTCGTCCAGTACGCCCGGCGTGTCGTTCATCACCGCGACGCTGCGCCTGAACTACGACGGCAACAAGGCGCTCACAGAAATCTCCGCGTTGGTCAACTCGGTGAAAAACCAGTTGCCCCAGCAGGCGCAGCAACCGGTGATCACCCTGCAGACCGGCCAGCAGGTCGCGTCGATGTACCTCGGCTTCTATTCCGACAAGCTGCCCACCAACAAGATCACCGATTACCTGACGCGCGTGGTGCAGCCGCAGTTGAACGCGGTGGAGGGCGTGCAGAACGCCCAGATCCTGGGTGGCCGCACCTTCGCGCTGCGTGCCTGGCTGGACCCGGTGAAGATGGCCGCGCACGGCGTCACCGCAAGCGACGTCAACCAGGCCTTGGCTGCCAACAACTTTCTCTCCGCGATCGGCACCACCAAGGGCCAGATGGTCAGCGTCAACCTGACCGCGGCCACCGACCTGCATACGGTGGACGAGTTCAAGAACCTGGTGGTGAAGGCCAACGGCAGCGACATCGTGCGCCTGAAGAACGTCGCCGATGTCACCCTGGGTGCCGAAAACTACGACTTCAACGTCGCCTTCGACGGCAACCGCTCGGTGTTCATGGGCATCAACGCCGCGCCGGACGCCAACGTGCTGGACGTGATCGACCGCGTGCGCCAGGTGTTCCCGTCGATCCAGGCGCAGATTCCGACCGGCATCACTGCGCGGATCGTGTTCGACGGCACCGACTACATCCGGACTTCGATCGACGAGGTGGTCAAGACGCTTGCCGAAACGCTGATCATCGTGACGGCAGTGATCTTCCTGTTCCTGGGGACGTTGCGTTCGGTGTTGATCCCGGTGATCGCGATGCCGTTGTCGTTGATCGGCGCGTTCCTGGTGATGCTGTTGCTGGGCTATTCGATCAACCTGCTCACCCTGCTGGCGCTGGTGCTGGCGATCGGCCTGGTGGTGGATGACGCGATCATCGTGGTCGAGAACGTCGATCGCCACATGAAGGACAACCAGCCGCCGCTGCAGGCGGCGCTGCTGGCCGCACGCGAACTGGCCGGCCCGATCGTGGCGATGGCGGTCGTGCTGGTCGCGGTGTACGTGCCCGTCGGCTTCCAGGGCGGACTGACCGGCGCATTGTTCACCGAATTCGCGTTCACGCTGGCCGGCGCGGTGGCGATCTCGGCGATCGTCGCGTTGACGCTGTCGCCGATGATGTGTTCGCGCTTCCTGCGCGAAGCCGACCACGAGAAACCGTTCGTCAAGCGCATCGACAGGGTGGCCGACGCGGTACGCGACCGTTACCGCCGGATCCTGCATTCCTCGCTGGACACCTGGATCGTGGCGATCGTGTTCGGCGCACTGATCCTCTTGGGCAATGTGTACCTGTTCAAGACCGCCAAGTCGGAGCTGGCGCCGCAGGAAGACCAGGGCATCGTGCTGACCAATACCCAAGGTCCGCCGAACGCCACCATCACCCAGATGGCGATGTATTCGAAGCAGGTGTTCGACATCGCCAAATCGCTGCCCGAATACACCCACATCTTCCAGGTCGATGGCGCCCAGGGTGTCAACAGTGCGTTCGCCGGCATCATGCTGAAGCCGTGGGGCGAGCGCGGCCGCGGCGCCGACCAGGTCCAGCAGGAGGTGCAGCAGAAGGTCGGCCAGATCGCCGGCGCAAACATCGCGGTGTTCCAGTTCCCGTCGCTGCCGGGTGCATTCGGCTTCCCGGTGCAATTCGTGGTCAAGACCACCGAGCCGCTGCAGAACCTCGACGGCGTCGCGCAGCAGGTCGTGGCGAAGGCCAAGGCGTCGGGCATGTTCTTCTACGTCGACAGCGACCTCAAGATCGACCAGCCGCAGGCGACGCTGACGCTCGATCGCAGCAAGGTCGCGGCGCTGGGCATGACCCAGCAGAGCGTCGGCGCGGCATTGTCGGCGGCACTGGGCGGCAACTACGTCAATTACTTCTCGATCTCGGGACGCGCCTATCGCGTGATCTCGCAGGTCGCGCAGGCCGATCGCCTGAATCCCGCGCAGCTCGACAACTACTACATCAAGACGCCTTCGGGCGGGATGATCCAGGCCTCGACCGTGGCGCACCTGACCTACCAGACGGTGCCGGAGTCGATCAATCACTTCCAGCAGTTGAACTCGGCGACGATCGGCGGCGTGATTGGTCCGAGCGTCTCGCTGGGGCAGGCGCTCACGTTCATGCAGGACACTCTGAAGCAGGTCGCGCCCTCTGGCTACTCCGTCGACTACGCGGGCCAATCGCGCCAGTTCATGCAAGAGTCCGGCGGCTTCCTGTTCACGCTGATGTTTTCGATCATCATCGTGTTCCTGGCGCTGTCGGCGCAGTTCGAGAGCTTCCGAGACCCGATCGTGATCCTGGTGTCGGTACCGATGGCGATCTTCGGCGCGTTGCTGTTCATCAACCTCGGGCTCTCGACGCTCAACATCTACACCGAAGTGGGCCTGGTGACGCTGATCGGCCTGATCAGCAAGCACGGCATCCTGATGGTGCAGTTCGCCAACGACGCGCAGCGCCTGCACGGTTTCAGCAAGCGCGATGCGATCGAGGAAGCCGCCGCGGTGCGACTGCGCCCGATCCTGATGACCACGTTCGCGATGGTGCTGGGCGTGATTCCGCTGGTGATTGCCGCGGGCGCAGGCGCAGCTGGCCGCCACAGCATCGGCTTGGTGATCTTCACCGGCATCTCGATCGGCACCTTGTTCACCCTGTTCGTGGTGCCGGCGATGTACTTGCTGCTCGGCCAGGACCACCACGCCGAACGCAGCGACGACACCGGCGACATCGAAGTGCTGCCGCGGCCCGAGCCGCTGCCGGACTAACTGGTTCGGCGGGTGGGATCGACGGGGCAGCGCAAGCTGCCCCGTTTTCGTTTCGGCGCCCTGCAATCACGCCCCGCCGCCGACGCCCATCTCGGCGGTGCTATCGTTCGCGCTTGCACGTCCACGCGCGACCATCGAGACACGGCCGCCCGCGCGGTTACAAGGGTGTTCCATGTCCGATGCCACCGCCACTGTCTTCAACCACAACGTCGTCGCGCAGCGGCCGGGTGCACGCACCGATGCCGAACCGCCGGTCAAGCACGTCGTGGTGGTGGGCGGCGGTACCGCCGGCTGGATGACGGCGCTGCTGCTGGCCAATTCCGCGTACGGCGCGCGGCTCAAGGTGACCGTGCTGGAGTCGCCACAGGTCGGCGTGATCGGGGTGGGCGAAGGGTCCACGCCGTGGCTGCGCGGGTTCTTTGAAAGCCTCGGCATCGAGGAAGCGGAGTGGATGCCCGAATGCCACGCCACCTACAAGGCCGGCATCAGCTTCGATGGATGGTCCACCCGACCGGGCCACGAAAGTTATTTCCATTCGTTCGCGTCGATGCTCGACAACATGACGATGGCGCCCTTCATCGACAACGTGCACGCGCGACTCGATCGCGCCGACGTGTACGCACATCCGGACCGGTTCTTCATTTCCGCGCGGCTGGCGCGCGATTGCAAGGCGCCGCGGCCGCAGCAAAGCTTTCCATTCGACGTGTGGTACGGCTTCCATTTCGATTCGGTGCTGCTGGGGAAATTCCTGCAAAAGAAGTCCGTCGAACGTGGCGTGCGGCATGTAGCCGGCCATGTCATCGATGTGCAACTGGACGAATCCGGCGATGTCGCGTCGCTCACGCTCGAGGACGGCGGAACGCTGGCCGGCGATTTCTACGTCGATTGCACGGGTTTTGCGTCGCTGCTGACCGGCAAGGCGTTGGACACGCCTTTCGTCTCTTTCAAGGACAACCTGTTCAACGATGCCGCCATCGCGATCACCAAGCCGCACGACGGCGCGATCATGCCGAAGACGATTTCGACCGCGCTGGGCCATGGCTGGGTGTGGAAGATCCCGCTGACGACGCGCTACGGCTACGGCTACGTCTACAGCTCGGATTTCTGCACGCCGGACAGAGCCGAACAGGCATTGCGCGGGCACCTCGGCCTGCTGGATGCCGATGTCTCCGCGCGCCACCTGAAATTCCGGCCGGGACGGGTGGCGCAGCCGTGGAACCGCAATTGTGTCGCCAATGGACTCGCGCAGAGTTTCATCGAGCCGCTCGAAGCCACCACGCTGCTGTTCGTGCAGCGTACCGCCGAAATGCTCGTGGCTGTGCTGGAAAAGGGCGATCTGGGCGAGGGCGCGCGCAAGCAGTTCAACGACACGCTGAACGCCCGCGTCGAAGGCACGCGCGATTACATCGTCACCCATTTCAAGACCAACACCCGCACCGATACCGACTACTGGCGCGCCAACGCGGCCAACACGCACCTGTCCGCGCCGCTGCAGCAATTGCTGCGCACCTGGCTGGCGAGCAAACCGATCACCGCGGGCATCGCCAAGGGCACCTTCGGGCGCGGCTATCCGATCATGTCGTGGTACAGCCTGCTGGCGGGCGTGGGCCTGTTTCCGGATCGTCGCGAAATGCGTGCGCCGACGCCGCAGGAAGCGCGCTACAGCATGGCCGAAATCGACACCCTGCTCGATCGCAGCGCGATGAACTTTCCCGACCACCGCGAATTCCTGCGCGCGATCCCGCCCAAGCCGAAACCGTCGTCGCTGCAGGTGTACTTCTGGTAGGTGCGGTTTCGCGCCGCGTGGCGGCGGGTGCGATGTTATGGTGCTCATCTTCCTTCCGCGTGCCGAGGCTTCTCGATGCGAACGATCCTGCGTTGCCTGATCCTGGCCGTTTTGCTGACGCTGGCGAGCGTGCCCGTTTTCGCGAACGAAGCGCTGCCGGCCGACCTGGCTGCGAAGATCGACAAGATCGCGAATGACGCGTTGGCGAAATCCGGCGTGCCCAGCGCGTCGGTGGCGGTGGTGCGCGACGGCAAGCTCGCGTACGCGAAAGCCTACGGCCACGCGCGGCTCGATCCGGAAACGCCGGCCACCTCCGCGATGCGCTACAGCATCGGCTCGATCAGCAAGGAGTTCACCGCGGCAGCGATCCTGATGCTGCAGCAGCAGGGCAAGTTGAACCTCGACGACAAGATCGCGAAATTCTTCCCCGATCTCACCGACGCCGACCGCATCACGATCCGGCAGATCCTCTCGCATACCTCCGGCTACCAGGATTTCTGGCCGCAGGATTACCTGATGCCGATGATGAAGCAGTCGACGACGCCCGGGCACATCATGGATGTCTGGGCCAGGAAGCCGTTGGATTTCCCGCCGGGCTCGCAGTGGCAATACAGCAACACCGGCTACGTGATCGCGGGCGCGATCGTCGAGAAGGTGACCGGCCAGATCCCGTTCGAATTCCTGCAGCAGCATGTATTCCCGCAGCTCGGCATCACCGACGCCTACGACACCAACGTCCATGCGTTGCCGGACACGGACGCCCGCGGCTACTCGCGCTTCGCACTGGGTCCGTTGCGCCCCTCGCAGAAGGAGGGCGTGGATTGGATGTTCGGCGCGGGCGAACTGGCGATGACGGCCAGCGATCTTGCGAAATGGGACATCGCGATGATCGAGCAGACGCTGTTGCAGCCGGCCTCGTGGCGCGCCATGCAAACCGAGGTGTTGTTGGACAACGGACTCGGTTCCGGCTACGGCCTCGGGGTGTTCGTCGGCAAGATGGACGGCCACCGGATGATTTCGCACGACGGCGAAGTGATGGGTTTCACCGCCGGCAACACCATCTTCCCCGACGACAAGGTTGCGGTGGTGGTGCTGACGAACCAGGATGCGGTCGGCACGTTCAGTGCGATCTCGAAGGACGTCGCGAAGGCCTTGTTCGAGGTGCACGATCCCGCCGCGACCAGGGCGCTCGCGCAAGCCAAGACGATTTTCGCGGGCTTGCAAACCGGCAGGATCGATCGCAGCCTGTTCACCGCGAACGCCAACAGCTATTTCGATTCCACCGCACTGCACGACTACCAGACCAGCCTCGCGCCACTCGGCAAACCGGAATCGTTCGCCATCCGCGCGGCGCGCAAGCGTGGCGGCATGCAGATGCGCGGTTACACCTTGACCTTCCCGAAGACCAAGCTTTCGATCACCACGTACGTGCGGCCGGATGGCAAGCTGGAGCAGTACATCGTCGCGGCGGCTGATTAGTGCGATCGTCCGTGATCGCGGCGACAGGGAAGTCGCTGCCGCGTGACGCGTAGGTCGGTCGTTCGGCACCAGAACGGCCATCCATGGCCTGACTTTCCACAACAGCCGCTTCGATTGGCACGACGTATGACTGCTCCAAGGATTCCTCTCGGACGTGATGCCGAATACCCGACCAAGGTCGATGCTTCGGTGCTGTTTCCGGTCGCGCGTGCTGCGGCGCGCAGGCCCTTGGGTATCGACGATGGCGACCTGCCTTTCGTCGGGGCCGACATCTGGAATGCGTGGGAATTGTCGTGGCTGGACATGCGCGGCAAACCCTGCGTCGCAGTGGCCGAATTGCGGGTGCCGTGCGATTCACCCAATATCGTGGAGTCGAAATCGCTGAAGCTGTATCTCAACGGCTTTGCGATGACGCGTTTTGATGATGTCTCCGCGGTGCGCGAGCGCATCGCGTGCGATGTGTCTGCGTGCGTGGGCGCGGAAATCCAGGTCGCGTTGTTGAGCCCGACGGAATTCGATCGCCTGCAAGCGGCGGATTTCGCCGGCGAGTCGCTGGACGAGCAGGCGCTCGACATCGTGGATTACGCGGAACCGCGGGTGGAGCACCTGCGCGTGCAGCCGCATGCGCGGATCGTCGAGGAGGCGCTGGTCAGCCACGTGTTCCGTTCGCGTTGTCCGGTCACCAGCCAACCCGACTGGGCCAGCGTACAGATTCGCTATCGCGGAAAGCCGCTCGATCGCGCTGGTTTGCTGCGCTACCTGGTGTCGTTCCGCGAGCACGCGGATTTCCACGAAGCGTGCGTCGAGCGCATGTTCGTCGACATCCAGCGGCAATGCGCGCCGCTGCAACTGCTGGTGTATGGGCGTTTCCTTCGGCGCGGCGGCATCGACATCAATCCGTGGCGCGCCACCCCCGGCTTTGCGGCGATGCTTGCAAACCTGCGGAGCACGCGCCAGTAGGACGAGCCGGTTGGCGCGTCGGGTGGTTCACACACCTCGCGTTGTGGACGCGCGACGCCCCGGATATCCTCGGCGGACTCCACGCGCGAAAAAGGCTGCCGTCATGCAACACGCATTCGATTACCTGATCGTCGGCGCGGGGATGGCCGGCGAAGCCGCGGCACAGGCGCTGCGCGAAGCCGACGCAAACGCCCGCATCGGAATGCTGGGCGAGGAATCGCACCCGCCCTATGACCGTCCGCCGCTGACCAAAGCCTTGTGGAAGGACGGCAAGGAGTCGGACATCTGGCGGCCGATCGACAAGGCGCGCGCAGACGTGCAGCTTTCGCGGCGCGCGACGAAGGTCGACCGCCATGCGCATCTCGTGCACGACGAGGCGGGCGACACCTGGCAATACCGCAAGTTGCTGATCGCCACCGGTGGCGCGCCGCGCAGGTTGCCCGCTGGTGCCGACGATTTCATCTATTACCGCACGTTCGACGATTACCAGCGGCTGCGCAAGCGGGTGAAACCGGGTGCGCACATCGTGGTGGTCGGAGGCGGTTTCATCGGCAGCGAAATCGCAGCGGCAATGGCGATGAACGGATGCAAGGTCACGATGCTGTTCCCGGACGACGCAATTGGCGCGCGGGTCTATCCCGAATCACTGGCGGACGCGGTGACCGCGTATTACCGCGAGAAAGGCGTGGACGTGCGTGCCGGCGTGACGGTCAAGGGTGGCGCGAAAGACGGCGAGGGCGTGGCGGTCGAACTGTCCGACGGCGGTACGTTGCGCGCCGATGCGGTGGTCGCGGGGTTGGGCATCGTTCCCAACACGCGTCTTGCGGAGGACGCTGGTTTGAAGGTCGAGAACGGCATCGTGGTGGACGATCACCTGCAAACCTCCGACCCCGACATCTACGCCGCCGGCGACGTCGCCTTGTTTCCCGCGCCCGCATTGGGCCACCGCCTGCGTGTCGAACATGAAAATGCCGCGATCAGCATGGGCACGCGTGCCGGCAAGTGCATGGCCGGGCAGGATGCGCCGTACGACGAATTGCCGTTTTTCTATTCCGACCTGTTCGATCTCGGCTACGAGGCGGTGGGCGTCCTCGATTCGCGCCTCGAAACCGTGGAGCAGTGGGTCACGCCATTCCGCGAAGGCGTGGTGTATTACCTCGACGCCGGTCGCGTGCACGGCGTGTTGCTGTGGAACACCTGGGGCCAGGTGGACGCCGCGCGCAACCTGATCGCGTTGCCGGGTCCCTTCGACGCCGAAAACGTGCGCGGGCGATTGCCTTCGCAGGTTTGATGCCGCGCATGGTTCATCGGACAAGCACACGGACGTGCCATGCCGCGCAAAATCGTCGAACCCGCCGTCCCCCTCGCCAAACCCGTTTCCGAAATCCCGGGCGGAAGCATCGCGGCACTGAAACGCAAGGCGCGCGGCTGCCGCGCGTGTCCGTTGTGGAAGCCGGCCACGCAGACGGTTTTCGGCACCGGCCCGGTCGATGCGGAAATCATGCTGATCGGCGAGCAGCCCGGCCTGCGCGAAGACATCGAAGGCGAGCCGTTCGTCGGTCCGGCCGGACAGATGCTCGATCGCGCATTGGCGGAAGCCGGGCTTGATCGTGGCATGTTGTTCCTCACCAACACGGTCAAGCACTTCAAGTACGAGCAGCGCGGCACGGCCAAGTTGCACAAGCGCGCCAACGCGTCGGAGCAGGCGGCGTGCCGGATGTGGCTGGCCGCGGAACTGGCGCGGGTGCGCCCGAAGATCGTGGTCGCGCTGGGCGCGATGGCGGCGCAGACGTTGTTCGGGAACACATTCCGCCTGACCCGCGAGCGCGGCGAATGGCGTGTGCTGGGCGAGCACGCAGTCGGCATGGCTACCTGGCACCCTTCAGCGATCCTGCGTGGACGCGAGCGCAAGGATGCGATGTACCGGCAACTGGTCGCGGATTTGCGCTCCGTTGCGCAACGTTCTCAGTGAAAGTCGCGCGAGCGCGTATCCAGCCGCCCCAGCAATGCCGTCCAGTCGTGCAGCCGTTCCGCGATCAGGTGCTGCACGCCGTGCCGGCTTTCGAGCTTGCCTTCCACCGCGAGCAGGCGTGACTCCAGCATTTCGCGTCGCTGGCGTTGCGCGAGGTCATTCCAGACCACCACGTTGGTCATGCCGTCCTCGTCTTCCAGCGTCATGAAGATCACGCCGCTGGCGGTTTGCGGACGCTGGCGCAGGGTCACGAGGCCCGCAGTGCGCACCTGCGCGCCATTGCCGCAGCGCTTCAATTCCGCCGAGCGCCGGCAGCGCCTGCGCGTGAGCAGTGCCCGCAGGAATGACAACGGATGCGGGCCCAGCGTGGTGCCGGTCAATGCGTAATCGGCACGAACGTTTTCCGCGCGCGTCGGCAACGGCAGCATGACTTCGGTTTCAGCGGCAGCCGGAACACCGGCAAACAAGGGCCTCGGCGATTCCACGCCGGCGATGCTCCAGCGTGCACGGTGGCGGTGACCGGCAAGCCCTCGCAATGCACCGGCGTCGGCCAGCAACGCGCGTTGCCGCGCATCCAGGCTGGCGCGCAGGCACAGGTCGGCCACGTCGTCGAAGGGGTGCAGTGCGCGTTGCGCGACAAGCCTGGCCGCAACGTCTTCCGCAAAGCCACGGACCATGCGCAGGCCCATCCGGATCGCGGGGCGGGTCGCGCCACGCGGCGTTTCCAGCACGCAATCCCACACGCTATGGCGCACGTCGACCGGCAGCACGCGGATGCCGTGCCGCCGCGCGTCCTGCAGCAACTGGTCGGGCGAATAGAAACCCATCGGTGCGGAATTGATCAGCCCGCAGGCGAACGCCGCCGGCTCGTGGTATTTCAGCCAGCAACTCGTCCAGGTGATCAGCGCGAAGCTGGCGGCGTGCGATTCGGGAAAGCCGTAGCTGCCGAAGCCCTTGATCTGTTGGAACAGATGATCGGCGAAGGCCTGCGAATAGCCGTTGGCGAGCATCCCGCGCGCCAGCCGTTCGCGATGCGGTTCCAGTCCGCCGTGGCGCTTCCACGCCGCCATCGAACGTCGCAACTGGTCGGCTTCACCGGGCGAATAGCCGGCCGCGACGATCGCGATCTGCATCACCTGCTCCTGGAACAGCGGCACGCCCAGCGTGCGCTCCAGCACTTCCTGCAACGCCGGCGACGGGTACTCGACCGGTTCCTCGCCACGCCGTCGCCTGAGGTACGGATGCACCATGTCGCCCTGGATCGGGCCGGGTCGCACGATCGCCACCTCGATCACGAGGTCGTAGAAACATTTCGGTTGCAGGCGTGGCAGCATCGCCATCTGCGCGCGCGATTCGATCTGGAACACGCCGATGGTGTCGGCGCGGCCGACCATTTCGTACACCGCTTCGTCTTCGGACGGAACGTCGGCCAACGTGATGTCGCGCCGGCCGGAGGCGCGCAGCAGGTCGAAGGTCTTGCGGATCGCGGTCAGCATGCCGAGCGCGAGGCAATCGACCTTCAGCAGGCCGAGTACGTCGAGATCGTCCTTGTCCCACTGGATCACGGTGCGGCCTTCCATCGCCGCGTTCTCCACCGGTACCAACGTGCTCAGGGGATGTTCGGACATCACGAAACCACCGGGATGTTGCGAAAGGTGCCGTGGCATGCCGATCAACTGTGTGGTCAAGGCGACCACGCGACGCAACAGCGGCGCGTCCGGGTCGAAGCCGCGTTCGCGCAACACTTCACCCAGCCCTTGCGTGCCGCCCCAGTGATCCATGCAACGCGCCAGCCGGTCGACCATGTCGGGTGGCAGGCCCAGCGCCTTGGCGACGTCGCGCATCGCGCCGCGGCCGCGGTAGGTGCTGGCCACCGCGGTGAGCGCCGCGC
>DAIUEL010000057.1:0-13477 GCA_036845145.1 Rhodanobacteraceae bacterium
CCGTGGACGAGCCGACCATCAGCATGACCTTCCAGGTCAACAGTTCGCCGTTCGCGGGCAACAAGGACCTTTCGGGCGGCAAGTTCCTCACCAGCCGCCAGATCCGCGAACGCCTGACGCGCGAAACACTGCACAACGTCGCGCTGCGCGTCGAGGAAACCGCCGATCCGGACAAGTTCAAGGTGTCGGGCCGTGGCGAACTGCATCTCTCGATCCTGATCGAGACGATGCGTCGCGAGGGTTACGAACTCGCGGTGTCGCGCCCGGAAGTGATCGTGCGCGAAATCGATGGCGTGCTGCAGGAGCCGTACGAACAACTGGTGGTCGACCTCGAAGAGCCATACCAGGGCGGCGTGATGGAAAAGCTCGGCACCCGTCGTGCGCAACTGAAGAACATGGAGCCCGACGGCAAGGGCCGCGTACGTCTTGAGTACATGATCCCGGCGCGCGGATTGATCGGTTTCCAGACCGAGTTCCGCACGCTCACCGCGGGCACCGGCTTGATGTTCCACGTGTTCGACCACTATGGCCCGAAATCCGAAGGCGTGATCGGCAAGCGCGCCAATGGCGTGATGATTTCCAACGGTACCGGCCCGGCGCCGGCGTACGCGCTGTGGGGGCTGCAGGACCGCGGCCGCATGCTGATCGACGCCGGCACGCAGATCTACGAAGGCCAGTTGGTCGGCATCCATGCCAAGGACAACGATCTCACCGTCAACGCACTGCGTGGCAAGCAGCTCACCAATGTCCGCGCTTCCGGCAAGGACGACGCGCTGACGCTGACGCCATACGTCAAGCTGTCGCTGGAACAGGCGCTGGAGTTCATCGACGACGATGAACTGGTCGAGGTGACGCCGAAAGAAATCCGGCTGCGCAAGCGGCACCTCACCGAAATCGACCGCAAGCGCGCGTCACGCCAGGCCGCATAAGACCCGCGATCCGGGAAACGGCGTCCCTTAGCCCGGCTCCGGCCATCACGGTTGGCAGTCCCGCGGCAGATACCGGACATCGATATCGGCACTGCTGCACCGCCAGTGCAAGCGGGCGGCATTGCCCATCGGCGAAATCACGACGTGTCCGCCGCGGATCACGGCATTGGCCTCGTTGCCATACGTCACCACCACCTTGCCGCCCGTCACGCGCACGCTGGTGACGTAGCGTGCGTGGATTGCTTCAGGCTTGGGCAGGCCAAGCACGCGATTGTTCTCGGGAAGCGCGCCGCGCTCCCCGATGTATTGGGCAACCAATGCGCGGGCGCGCTCCGTCAACTCGAGACCCTGCGCCACCTCCGTGCGCAGCGCACGGCCTTGCCATGCGGGAACCGCAAACGCGGCCAGGAAACTGGCGACCGGCAGCACAAGGAAAACACAAGCGGCGATCACCAACAGCGCGATCCCCCAGCCCGGCAAGCCGCCGGCGTGCTGCGGTGCTTCCGTCGATTCCTGCGACGTCGCCTGGCCGTCGTGCCATTCGGCGAGCCCGGCCTTGCGCACCACGCAGCAACCGGCCATGTCATCGTGCAGCGCCTGTTTTCGCCCCGTCCACGCCGCAAGTAGAAAGCCCACGCCGAGCGAAAGGACGGAAACGAATTTGCCGAAGTAGCGTCCCGTGGCTCGGGCAAATCCGATCCGCCGCCCGTATGCGTCGGTGACCCGCAATCCGAGCGCGAGTTTTCCGATCGTCGCCTGCCAGCGCGAGGATTCGCAGACCGCGAAGTAAAGCCACACCACCACGACGCCGAATGGTTGCAACGCGATGTCGACCAGTTCGGCCATCACCGGCCCGTGTCCGCCGCCCAGCAACGTCCACGGCACCATCAGCCAGATGCCGAAACACAACACCACCGTCCAATGAATCGCGGAGAAGACCACCGCGTCGATGAGCAGCGCGACGACCCGACGCCAGAAACCGGCGTACAGCCGCGGCTGGACCCGATGCGAGGGCAGCATCGGCATACCGTTTGTGGTGTCGGGTGGGTTCATCCGGGGTGATGGTGGCACAGCCGACGGGCGACGTCATCTGCAATGGTGCAAGCGCAGCCGTGCCACAATGTGCGGCATGACTCCGCGTACGCGCACGATATTGCCGGACGTGCTGGCGCCCGGCTTGCGCGTCGTGTTCTGCGGCACCGCACCCGGCACGCGATCGGCGATGGAAGGCGCCTATTACGCCCATCCCGGCAATTATTTCTGGCGCACGCTGTTCACCACCGGCCTGACGCCACATCGACTTTCGCCGCGCGAGTTCCGCGAAGTGCTGCAATTCGGGATCGGCCTGACCGATGTCGCCAAACATGCTTTCGGTTCAGATGCGGAACTTCCGCGTGGCGCGTTTGACGCCGGATCGCTGCGGCGCAAGCTCGCGCGTTACAAGCCGTGCATCGTCGCCTTCACCAGCAAGAATGCGGCGCGTGCCGCGCTGGGCTCGGCGCCGGGCGCGTTCCGGTACGGCCCGCAGCCATTGCGCATCGCGCAAGCGCAAGTCTTCGTGCTGCCCTCGCCGTCCGGGCAGGCGCGCGGATTCTGGAACATCGAACCATGGCGGCAGTTGGCACGGCTCGCGGGCGAAATGTAGGCCGGGCTTTCAACCCGCCATCACGATTCGAACGGCGGGTCGACGCCGGCCCTACACGGTCGGGGCCGGGTTGCCGGATTTCCGCACGATCAGCATCGCCAACTCCAGCGACTGTTCGTAATTGAGCCGCGGATCGACGGCGGATTTGTAGGCGCGGGCCAGGTCGGCTTCGGAAAGATCCCGCGCGCCGCCCATGCATTCGGTGACGTCTTCCCCGGTCAGTTCCAGATGCACGCCGCCGAGGTGCGTGCCCGCCGCGGCATGGATGTCGAAAGCCTGCTCCAGTTCGCTGCGGATGTTGGCGAAACGACGCGTCTTGACGCCGGTGCCGAGTTTCTCGGTATTGCCATGCATGGGGTCACACACCCACAGCACCCGGCGACCGGTCGCCTGCACGGCTTCGATCAAGCGGGGAAGGTGCTGGCCGATGCCGCCCGCGCCCATCCGATGCACCAGGGTGAGGCGTCCGGGTTCGTCGTCGGGATTCAATATCTCGATCAACTGCCGCAACGGCTCCGCGTGCATAGCCGGTCCGATCTTGATAGCGATCGGGTTGCGGATGCCCCGGCAGAATTCGACATGCGCGCCGTCCAGCGCCGCGGTGCGCATGCCGATCCACGGGAAATGCGTCGACAAGTCGAACCAGCCCCACTGGCGCGGCACCTGGCGCGTCAGCGCCTGCTCGTAGTGCAGCAGCAGCGCCTCGTGCGAGGTGTAGAAATCCGCGCGCCGGAAATTCGCGATCGGCCCGGCCAGCGTTTCCATGAAATGCATCGCGCCGGAAATGCCCTCGACCATCCGCCGGTAATCGGCCGCCAGTGGCGAGCGCTCGACCCACGCGAGATTCCAGTATTCGGGATGATGCAGATCGGCGAAACCGCCGTCGACCAAGGCGCGCACGAAATTCATGGTCATCGCCGAGCGCGCGTGGCCTTCCAACATGCGCTGCGGATCCGGGCGGCGAGCTTCCGGCGTGAATTCGGCGCCGTTGACCAACTCGCCGCGATACACGGGCAGGGTCACGCCGTCGATGGTTTCGGTGTCGGCCGAACGCGGCTTGGCGTATTGACCGGCGAAGCGGCCGACGCGCAGCACCGGCATCCGCAGTCCGTGCACCAGCACCAGGCTCATCTGCAACAGGACTTTCAGGCGGTTCGCGATCACCTCGTGGTTGCAGTCGGCGAAAGTTTCCGCGCAATCGCCCCCCTGCAGCAGGAAGCGCTTGCCTTGCTGGGCTTCGGCCAGCAGGGATTTCAGCGCCAGTACTTCCCAGGAGGTCACGAGTGGGGGCAATCCACCCAGCCGCTGCATGGCCGCTTGCAACTCGGCCGCATCCTCGTAATGCGGCATCTGTGCGGCCGGATGGTTTTGCCAGCTCTCGGATGTCCACGGCCGTGCTTCCCGCACGGGGCGCAAGGTCGCACGCGACGACACTTCGGAAACGGCCATGTTCAGCTCCTCGAGGCGCGCAATGTGCGCGCACCCCCCAATTTATTCCCGCGCGGCCGCGGCAGCAACGCCCAGGCGCCGAGCAGCACGTACCAGATCAGCGTCCAGCCAGCCATAGACAATCCGAGGAAGCGCCAGGTCACCTGCGCGCAATCGCCTGAACCGCGCAGCATGGTGGTGACGAACTGGCTGAGCGGAATGTAATGTCCCTTGAGCTGGGCCAGCAGCATGTCGAACCCGGCGCCGCATGCCGGAATCTGGCTGGCTGGCAGCGACTGCAGCCACAGTTGCCGTATCGCCATGGCCGCCCCGAAGGCGGCGCCGATCAGCACCAGCACGACGTACACCCAGCGGCCGCCGCCTCTCGGTGCATGCAGACCGCCAATGAGGAACCACAGCGCCATCCAGATGAAAGCCACGCGCTGCAGGATGCACAGGTTGCATGGCGTCAGCCGAAGCTGCTGCTCGGCATAGATCGCGTAACCCAGCAACGCCACGCAGATCACGAAGCCAACCAGGAAAGCAATGCGGAACGACCAGCGGAATGGATTCATCGGGGGTTCGAACGGACAGGCAGGCGGGCAACAGTAACGTTTTCGCGGTGGCGTGTCATGCCCATCAACAAAAAACCCGGCCATGGCCGGGTTTTTTGTTTCCAGGTACCTGTTCCCGGATCACGCCTCGGAGGCCTGTGCCTGCGGGCGGTCCACCAACTCGACATACGCCATCGGGGCGTTGTCGCCATCGCGGAAGCCGCACTTGATGATGCGCAGGTAACCGCCCTTGCGCTCGCGATAACGCGGACCGAGTTCCACGAACAGCTTGCCGACCGCCTGCTTGTCGCGCAAGCGCGCGAACGCGAGGCGGCGGTTGGCGACGCCGTCGATCTTGGCCAGCGTGATCAGCGGCTCGGCAACGCGGCGCAGATCCTTGGCCTTGGGCAACGTGGTGCGAATCAGTTCATGCTTGATCAGCGAAGCTGCCATGTTCTTGTACATGGCTTCGCGATGGGCGGACGTGCGGTTGAGCTTGCGTCCGGATTTGAGGTGTCGCATGGTTGTGATCTCTCTGTCTTATCGTTATGAAAATCCGGCACCTGCGTCCGGATTTCCGCGGAATTCCGCTATTGAGTTGAAAACAAGCTCCATCGAAGGAAGCGAGCTTTTGTGGAACGTCAGGGCAGGAAGCCCGTTCTGGTGTTGCCGGCCGAGAAATCGTTGCAGATTACTCAGCCGCCCGTGTCGCAGCGATCAGGGACGATCGCACAAATAAACACGCGGAGATATGGGCGCGAGAACGCCCCCTATCTCAGCCCAACTGCATGCCGCTGGAAATCCCCGCGGGCGGCCAGTTTTCCAGCTTGGTGCCGAGCGCGAGACCCTTGGCGCCGAGCACGTCCTTGATTTCGGTGAGCGACTTCTTGCCGAGGTTCGGGGTCTTCAGCAGCTCGACCTCGGTCTTCTGGACCAGATCGCCGATGTAGTAGATGCTTTCGGCCTTGAGGCAGTTGGCCGAACGCACGGTGAGTTCGAGATCGTCGATCGGGCGCAGCAGCAGCGGCGAGACCCCGGTCTTGTCCTTCTCGGACTCGGTGGCTTCGCGGCTCTTGAAGTCACCGAATACCGACAACTGCTCGTGCAACGTCTGCGCGGCCTGGCGCACGGCCTCGTCCACCGCCACGGTGCCATTGGTTTCGACGTCCAGCACCAGCTTGTCGAGGTTGGTGCGCTGCTCGACGCGCGCGGCATCGACGGAATACGCCACGCGACGCACCGGGCAGAACGACGCATCGATCTGCAGGCGGCCGATCGGGCGGGATTCCTCGTCCGGATTCGCGCGGCTGACCGCAGGCTGGTAACCGATGCCGCGGCGCGCCTTCAGCCGGATGTTCAGCGCGACATCCTTGGTCAGATGGCAGATCACGTGCTCGGGATTGACGATTTCCACCGTGTGGTCGACGGTGATATCGCCCGCGGTGACCACGCCCTTGCCCTTCTTGGAAAGCGTGAGGTTGGCTTCATCGGTGCCATTCAGGCGAATCGCGACACCCTTGAGGTTCAACAGCACCTCGATCACGTCTTCCTGCAAACCTTCGAGCGTGGTGTATTCGTGCAAAACGCCTTCGATTTCGGCCTCGACGATGGCCGCGCCGGCAATCGACGACAACAGCACGCGGCGCAGCGCATTGCCGAGCGTATGACCGTAGCCGCGTTCCAGCGGCTCGACGACGACGCGCGCGTGATTCGGTCCGACGGGTTCGACTTTCAGACCACGCGGACGCAAGACCTGAGTGGAAGAGACTGCCATGGGCTACTCCGGAAGATCACAGGTGGAGCCGCGCAGGATTCGGGCTCCGATAATCAACACCGAACGGCCCTGCCGTCCGGTTCGCGTCGGTGGCGCAGGCGGAAACCGCAAGGTCCCGCCGCGCTGGCAACAACGCGTTACTTCGAATACAACTCGACGATCAGCGCTTCGTTGATGTCGCTGGGCAGCTCGGCCCGGTCCGGCATGGCCTTGAATACGCCCGCCGCATTCTTCGCGTCGACTTCGATCCAGCCCGGCCGAAGGTCCATGCTTTCGGAAACCTTCAGTGCTTCCTGCACGCGCAACTGCTTCTGCGCGCGTTCGGTGAGCTTGATCTCGTCGCCGGGACGAAGCGACAGCGACGGCACGTTGGCCTTCTTGCCGTTGACCATGATGGACTTGTGCGCCACCAGTTGGCGGGCCTGCGCACGGGTGACCGCAAAACCCATGCGGTACACGACGTTGTCGAGGCGGGCTTCCAGGATGCGCAACAGGTTTTCGCCGGTGTTGCCCTTCAGCTGGGTAGCCTTCTTGTAGTAGTTGCCGAACTGGCGCTCGAGCACGCCGTAGATGCGCTTGACCTTCTGCTTCTCGCGCAACTGCACCGCGTAATCGGACGGGCGCGAACGCTTGGCCGCAACGCCATGCTGGCCGGGCTTGTTTTCGAACTTGCACTTGGAATCGATCGCGCGCGCCGGGCTCTTCAGCGACAGGTCGTAGCCTTCGCGACGGGCAAGCTTGCAGGTGGGACCACGATAGCGTGCCATGTCAGACCCTCCGCTTCTTCGGAGGACGGCAGCCGTTGTGCGGAATCGGCGTGACGTCGATGATGTTGGTGACCTTGTAGCCGAGCGCGTTCAGGGAACGCACCGCCGACTCGCGGCCCGGGCCGGGGCCCTTGATGCGCACTTCCAGCGATTTGACGCCGTAATCCAGCGCCACGCGTCCAGCCTTTTCCGCCGCGACCTGCGCCGCGAACGGGGTGGACTTGCGCGAACCGCGGAAACCCGCGCCACCCGCGGTTGCCCAGGACAGCGCATTGCCCTGGCGATCGGTGATGGTGACAATGGTGTTGTTGAAGGAAGCTTGGACGTGGGCGACACCGTCAACGACGATGCGCTTGGTCTTCTTCTTCGACTTGGCTGCTGGTTTGTCCATGGGTTGTCCGGTTGAAAGATGTTTCTGTGCAACGGTGCGCGCCCATCACGGCGCGCGAGGCATTACTTCTTGATGGCGCGACGCGGACCCTTGCGGGTGCGCGCATTGGTGCGGGTGCGCTGGCCACGCGCCGGCAGGCCGCGGCGGTGGCGCAGGCCGCGGTAGGTGCCGAGATCCATCAGGCGCTTGACGCTGATGCCGACCTCGCGGCGCAGGTCGCCTTCCACGGTGAACTTCGCCACCTCACGGCGCAGGTTTTCGACCTCGCCTTCGGACAGCGATTTGATCTGGGTGGTCGGGTCCACGCCGGCCGATTCGCAGATCTTGCGCGAACGGGTGCGGCCGATGCCGTAGATGCTCTGCAAGCCGACCCAGACGTGCTTGTTGACGGGCAGGTTGACGCCTGCGATACGTGCCATGTTGTGGGTACTCCACCTGAAATGCGTTGACGATTCGGCAAACTGTTAATTATAGCCTGAAATCCGGCTTCGCGGGAACCCGTCCCGCTGGCCTGAAACCACGCCGGACATCTGCCCGACCGGGCTCCTCGAAACCTGCACGGCAGGCTCGTGCCGCCGCACCCAACTGCCTCCGCCGCGGGCTATCCCCGCCGCAGGTTGGCCTTCTTCAGCAAACTCTCGTACTGGTGCGACACCAGGTGCGCGGACACCTGCGCCCGGAAATCCATGGCCACCACCACCACGATCAACAGCGAGGTGCCGCCGAAGTAGAACGGAACGTGCCACTCGGTCTGCATGAAATCCGGTATCAGGCAGACGGCGGCGAGATAGATCGCCCCCGCACCGGTCAGGCGCGTCAGCACCGCGTCGATGTAATCCGCGGTCGCCTTGCCCGGACGCAAACCCGGGATCAGCGCGCCGGAGCGCTTCAGGTTGTCCGCGGTTTCCTGCGAGTTGAACACGATCGCGGTGTAGAAGAACGCGAAAATGATGATCATGCCGGCGTACAGGATGATGTACGGCGGTTCGCCGGGCGACAACGCCGTGGTCAGGCGCTGCAGCCACTGCATCTGGCTGGCGTTGGAGAACCACGTGGATGCCGTGGCGGGAAACAGGATCAGCGATGAGGCAAAGATCGGCGGGATCACGCCCGACATGTTGATCTTGAGCGGCAAGTGCGAACTCTGGTTCTGGTACGCCTTGGAGCCGCCCTGGCGCCGCGCATAGTTCACCGTGATCCGGCGCTGCGCGCTTTCCATGAATACGCAGAATGCGGTCACCGCCAGCACGATCACCACCACCAGCAGCACCTTGATCGCCGACAACTCGCCGTTGCTGGCCATCGTGAAGGTCTGCGTCAGCGCCTGCGGCAGCCCCGCGACGATCCCGGCGAAGATGATCAGCGAAATGCCGTTGCCGATGCCGCGCTCGGTCATCTGCTCACCCAGCCACATCAGGAACATGCTGCCGGCGGTGAGGCCGATCACCGAGGCGAAGATGAAACCGAAGCCCGGGTTGTACACGATCGGCACGCCGCCCGAGAGGCCTTCCTTCTGCAGGGCCATCGCGATGCCGAACGCCTGGAACGCCGACAGGCCGACCGTGCCCCAGCGCGTGTACTTGGTGAGGACACGCTGACCGGCCTGGCCTTCCTTCTTCAGCGCCTGCCAGCTCGGCAGCACCGAACCCATCATCTGCACCACGATGGATGCGGAGATGTACGGGATCACGCCCAGCGCGAACAGCGAAAAGCGCGCCAAGGCGCCACCCGAGAACATGTTGAACATGTTCAGGAGTCCGCCGCCCTGCTCGATCATCCGGGTCATGGCTTCGGGGTTGACGCCCGGCACCGGGATGAACGAGCCCAGCCGGAACACGATCAGCGCGCCGACCAGGAACAGCAGGCGCTGGCGCAGCTCGGTCATCTTGCCGAACTGGGCCAGCGGATTGGTCGATGTGTTGCTTGCGGCCAAAATGCTTACTCCACCGAGCCGCCGGCGGCTTCGATCGCCGCCTTCGCGCCTGCGGTTGCCAGGATGCCTGACACCTTCACCGCGCGGCCGATCTCGCCCTTCTTGACGATCTTGACGCGCCTGGCGCGGCTATCGACCAGCTTGGCTTCACGCAACGCGGCCAGATCGATCGCGTCCTTCTTCAGGCCTGCGATCTGGTACAGGAACACTTGCTGCGACTCGGCCTGCTTCTTGGAGCGGAAGCCGACCTTGGGCAGTCGCCGCTGCAGCGGCATCTGGCCGCCCTCGAAGCCGGTGGTGTGGGTGTTGCCCGCGCGCGCGTGCTGGCCCTTGTGGCCGCGGCCCGCGGTCTTGCCAAGGCCGGAACCGATGCCGCGCGCGACGCGACGGCGCTCCTTGCGCGCGCCCTTGCCGGGTTTCAATGTATTCAAACGCATGACTTACTCCTCGACTCGCACGAGGTAATTGACCGTGTTGATCAGGCCGCGCACCTGCGGACTGTCCTTCAGCTCGCGCACGTCGCCGGTACGATTCAGGCCCAGCGCCTTCACGCTCAGCCGATGCCGCAACTGCACGCCGCGCAGGCCACCGACGAGCCGCACCTTGACGGTGCCGGTGGTGGTTTTCTTAGCCGCCATGACCCAGCTCCTCGACCTTCTTGCCGCGCTTGGCCGCGATGTATTCCGGGCTCGCGACCGACTGCAGGCCCTTGATGGTGGCGCGCACCAGGTTGATCGGGTTGCGCGAACCGACCGCCTTGGCCAGCACGTCCTTCACGCCGACCACCTCCAGCACGGCGCGCATCGCGCCGCCGGCGATCACGCCGGTGCCTTCGGAAGCCGGCTGCATGAACACGCGCGCCGCGCCGTGGTTGGCCTTGACCGCGTACCAGATGGTGCCGTTGTTCAGGCCCACCGAAACCATGTTGCGACGCGCACGCTCCATCGCCTTCGAGATCGCGACCGGCACCTCGCGCGCCTTGCCGTACCCGAAGCCGACCTTGCCGGCGCCGTCGCCCACCACGGTCAACGCGGTGAAGCTCATCTGCCGGCCGCCCTTGACCGTCTTGGCCACGCGGTTGACGGCGATGAGTTTTTCCAGCATCCCGTCGGAATTGTCGCGATCGTTGTTCGCCATGTTTTCACCTTGCGCCCGCGAGATGCGGGCATTTGCTTGCGGCATCAAGAATCGGCCGCTTGGAGTTGTTGTATAAAAAACTTAAAACTTCAGTCCCGCCTCGCGTGCGGCATCGGCCAATGCGGCCACGCGGCCGTGATAGCGGAACCCGGAGCGGTCGAACGCGACCGACTCGACGCCTGCGGCGCGCGCCTTTTCGGCGATCGCCTTGCCCACGGCCGCGGCGGCGGACTTGTTCTTGGTGCCCTTCAAGTCGCCACGCAACGCCTTCTGGACGGTGGAAGCGGCCGCGACCACGGTTTCGCCATCGGCGGCGATCACCTGCGCGTAGATGTGCTGTCCGCTGCGATGGACGCTCAAGCGTGGCACCGCCAATTTGCGGATGCGTGCGCGCGCCGACTTGGCGCGGCGCAGACGCGAGGATTTCTTGTCGATCATGATTTAAGCCTTCTTCGCTTCTTTCAGCGTGATGCGCTCGCCGGCGTAACGCACGCCCTTGCCCTTGTAGGGTTCCGGCGGACGGAACGCGCGAATCTTCGCGGCGGTTTCACCGACCCGCTGCTTGTCGGCGCCCTTCACCAGGATCTCGGTGGCCGACGGGGTTTCCAGCGTGATGCCCTCCGGCGCCGGGAACACCACCGGGTGCGAGAACCCGAGCGACAGGTTCAGGCTCTTGCCCTGCAATGCGGCGCGGAAACCGACGCCGACCAGTTCCAGCTTGCGCTCGTAACCCTGGCTGACGCCGTGCACCATGTTGGCCAGCAACGCACGGGTGGTCCCCGCGAACTTGGTTTCCGCGCTGCCATCGGCACAGGTCAGGTGACCATCCGCGCTCTTGATCTCGACGCCCGGGATCGCGTGCATCTTCAAGGTGCCCTTGGGGCCCTTGACGGTGATGCCGTCGGCGGCCACCTGGCACTCGACGCCCTTGGGCAACGCGATCGGTTTCTTGGCTACTCGTGACATGTCTCTTGCTCCGTCTGGGCTTACGCGACGCGGCCGATCACTTCGCCGCCCAAACCCTTGGCGCGCGCCTGCGCGTCGGTCATCAGGCCGGACGAAGTGGACACGATGGAGATGCCGAGCCCGCCCAGCACCTTCGGCAACCCGTCCTTGCCGCGATACACGCGAAGACCGGGGCGGCTGACGCGCTCGATGCGCTCGATCGCCGGCTTGCCCTCGAAATACTTCAGCTTGATTTCAAGCTGCGCCTTGCCGCCGTCTTCCGAGCGGCGGGATTCCAGCACGTAGCCTTCCGCCTTCAACAGGTCGGCCAGCGCCTGGCGCACCTTGGAAGCCGGCATGCTCACCGTCTGCTTGCCCATGGCCTGGGCGTTGCGGATGCGGGTGAACATATCGGCGATGGGATCAGTCATGCTCATGGGTTATTCCTGTTGCCTTGCATCGATATCCAGCAAAAACTCAAATGTGGGAACGGGGATATTGCGTCTTGTTCCCTGTTCCCGTTTCTCAAATCCCGCTCTTCTTTTTCCGCTTCACCAGGAAGCCTTGCGCAGGCCCGGCACGTCGCCGCGCATGGTCGCCTCGCGCAATTTGCTGCGGGCAAGACCGAACTTCGCATAGACTGCACGCGGGCGGCCGGTCATCGCGCAGCGGGTACGCAGGCGCGAAGCGCTGGAGTCGCGCGGCAGCTTCTGCAGCTTGGCCGCCGCGGTCATCTTGTCTTCGTAACTCGCGTCGGTGCTGGCGATGATCTTCTTGAGATCGGCGCGCTTGCCGGCGTGCTGCTTGATCAGCTTCGCCCGCTTCAGGTCGCGGTTCACCATGGATTTCTTGGCCATGCCTAGTTTCCTTTAATTCCTGAACGGGAAGTGGAACGCTTCGAGGAGCGCCTTGGCTTCCGCGTCGGTACGCGCGGTGGTGGTGATGCAGATGTCCATGCCGCGCATCGCATCGATCTGGTCGAAATCGATTTCCGGGAAGATGATCTGTTCCTTCACACCCATGTTGTAGTTGCCGCGGCCGTCGAACGCGCGACCGGACACGCCGCGGAAGTCGCGCACGCGCGGCAGCGAGATATTGATCAGGCGGTCGAGGAACTCCCACATGTGGGCGCGGCGCAAGGTGACCTTGCAGCCGATCGGCCAGCCGTCGCGGATCTTGAACGAGGCCACCGACACGCGCGCCTTGGTCACCACCGGCTTCTGGCCCGCGATCTTCGCCATATCGGCGGTCGCGTTTTCCAGCACCTTCTTGTTGGCCGCGGCCTCACCCACACCCATGTTGAGCGTGATCTTGCTGATGCGAGGCACCTGCATCGGGTTCTGGTAGCCGAAGCGCTGCATCAGCGCCGGCATCACTTCGTCTTTGTAGATTTTTTCGAGGCGGGTCATGGCTTCGTCCTCATGCATCCACGACTTCGCCAGTCGAACGGAACACGCGCACCTTGCGCCCGTCGCCGAGCGTCTTGCGGCCCACGCGTTCGCCCTTGCCGGTGGCGAGGTCGTACAGCATGACATTGGAAATGTGGATCGGGGCCTCGCGCTCGACTATGCCGCCCGGCTGCTGTGCTTGCGGGTTCGGTTTGGTGTGGCGCTTGACCATGTTGATGTTCTGCACGAACACGCGGTCGCCGTCGACGCGGGTGACCTCGCCGTGCTGGCCCTTGTTCTTGCCCGCGATCACGAGCACCGTGTCGCCTTTGCGGATGCGATTCATGGTGAATTCCTTACAGCACTTCCGGTGCGAGCGAGACGATCTTCATGAAGCGCTCGCTGCGCAGTTCGCGGGTGACCGGCCCGAAGATGCGGGTGCCGATCGGTTCCAGCTTGTTGTTGAGCAGCACGGCGGCGTTGTCATCGAAGCGGATCAGCGACCCATCCGGACGGCGCACGCCCTTGGCAGTGCGGACCACGACGGCGTTGTAGACCTCGCCCTTCTTGACCTTGCTGCGCGGGA
>DAIUEL010000058.1:0-6906 GCA_036845145.1 Rhodanobacteraceae bacterium
CGCCTGCGCGTCGCGCTGACCGGCCTGACCATGGCCGAATACTTCCGCGACGAAAAGGACGCGTCCGGCAAGGGCCGCGACGTGCTGCTGTTCATCGACAACATCTACCGCTACACGCTCGCAGGCACCGAGGTGTCGGCGTTGCTCGGCCGCATGCCGTCGGCGGTCGGTTACCAGCCGACGCTGGCCGACGAAATGGGCCGCCTGCAGGAACGCATCACATCAACCAAGACCGGTTCGATCACGTCGATCCAGGCCGTGTACGTGCCGGCCGACGACTACACCGACCCGTCGCCCGCGACCACCTTCGCGCACCTGGACTCGACCGTGGCGCTGTCGCGCGACATCGCATCCCTGGGCATCTATCCGGCGGTCGACCCGCTGGCCTCGACCTCGCGCCAGCTCGATCCGTTGGTGATCGGTCAGGAACACTACGACGTCGCGCGCAAGGTGCAGGGCACGCTGCAGCGCTACAAGGAATTGAAGGACATCATCGCGATCCTCGGCATGGACGAGCTTTCCGAAGAGGACAAGCAGGCCGTTTACCGCGCACGCAAGTGCGAGCGCTTCTTCTCGCAGCCATTCCACGTGGCCGAAGTGTTCACCGGCTCGCCGGGCAAGTACGTGCCGCTCAAGGAAACCATCCGCGCATTCAAGATGATCGTCGAAGGCGAAGTCGACCACCTGCCCGAGCAGGCCTTCTACATGGTCGGCGGCATCGAAGACGCCATCAAGAAGGGCGAGGCGATGAACGCCAAGGACGCCGAGAAGAAGGCGGCGTAAGAAGCCGGGCATCGAAAATCGGGTACGGGAATCGCATGGACTTGCAGGCTTTGGCTCTGACGATTCCCGATTCACCATTCTTGATTCCCGCCAAGCGAACGAAGTGAGCAAAGGCTAATGACCACCATCCGTTGCGACATCGTCAGCGCCGAAGCCAACATTTTCCATGGCGACGTGACCATGGTCATCGCCAGCGGTGAAGCCGGCGAGCTCGGCATCGCGCCGCGCCACGAGCCGCTGCTGACGCGGCTCAAGCCGGGTCAGGTCGAAGTGGTCGGCGAGGATGGCAAGCGCCAGTCCTATTACGTGTCCGGCGGCATCCTCGAGGTGCAGCCGAACGTGGTCACGGTCCTTGCGGACGCGGCACTGCGCGCCGACGAAATCGACGAAGCCTCAGCGCGGCGTGCCAAGGAGGAGGCCGAGCGTGTGCTCGCCAACCGCGGCGAAGCCAAGACCGTCGAACAGGCGCAGGAACAACTCACCCAGGCCGTCGCGCAGTTGCAGGCGCTCGAACGCCTGCGTCGCAACCTGCAGCACTGATCGGTCACCGAGCGAAAACGCCGGCCCTTGCGGCCGGCGTTCTGTTTGTCTGGGCGCGCCGGCAAGAGCCCCGCGCATGGGGTCAGTCAAAGGCAATCGTCACACCGGGCTCCCGCCAGCCCAGCCGGCTTGTTCGCCAGGCGATCGATGCCGTTGGCCCCTGCGATCGATGCCGCCGTGAGCTTGTGGCGTCCGTCCGACGGCGCAGCGAATCAGTGGCAACGGAAGTGCGCCCGTCACCAGCCATCCACGGCATCCCCCCGCGTGATGGGATCGTGCGCGTGGATCTGCTTGTAGCGACCGGAAAAGAAAATCAGTGGTTGTGCCTCGGGGCCATGCGCAAGGTGCTCGACTTCCGCGATGAACAAGAAGTGATCGCCCGCGGGATGTATGTCGATCACGCGTGCGACCATCTGCGCGAGGCTGTCCCTGAGCAGTGGCGTGCCTTCGTGGTCCTCGAAATGCACCTCGACCGTCTTCTCCGGACGATTGGCAAAGTATGGACCCAGCTTGCGCTGCTGCTCCGAAAGAATGTTGATCCCGCAGCGGCTGCCGACCCGCATGTGCTTGACGAACGCGGATGCACGGCGCACCGAAATCAGGACCAGCGGCGGCTCCAGCGACACCGACATGAACGAGTTGACGGTCATCCCCGCGGGTTGCCCGCTCCGCAGGAAGCTCACCACCGCGACGCCCGTCGCAAATCGTCCCATGACGCGGCGAAACACGGTCGGTTCGATCGGGCGGCCTTGTTCGGCATTGGGGACCATGGAATTTTCAGCGAGCTCGTGAGACAGGTGGTGGCACTGCGTTGCGGGGCCCAACCTGAACGGCTCCCCGAGCGGGTCCGGCGCGGTCACGGCGGCCTCCCCTGCATTGTGCCTGCTCCCGACGACGGCTCAGGCATGTTTTGTGCACGGAATTGCCGACCCACCAGCTTCGGAGCTCCCGGAAATTTGAACTGCGTCACATTTGTAGTATAAGAACGCTTCACTCCGCCAGCCCCGTTTTGCGAGCCGCGAGACCGGCCAGGAGCTAGGCCAGCACGTGGAACCACGATTTTCGACAAGGAGCGTTGAGATGGCGGGTCACGCTGAGGCGGTTCCCACGGCACCGCGCACCGTTTTGCCTCCGTCGCGTCGCGACGGATCGTTGACGGTCGGCGGCCTAGCATGAGCGGCCGTGCCTTGATGCCCAGATGCAAATCCGGCCGACGCTGACGCGTCTACCGGGGGCGGTTTGCACGGCGCGGAGAACGTGCGCAGCAGGCGTTTTCACGGCTTGGTGGTCATGATGTTGGGCGATGCTGAAACCGGGAGGACAAACAAGTGAAGTCGATACTCAGGAACACCCTCGTATGGATTGCGATCGCGTCGTTGTCGGCGCTGCTCGGGGCCTGCGCCAGTGTACCCAGCGCCACGGTATCCACGACGTCGGCGCCGTCGGTCGATCGTTACATCATCGGCCCGGGAGACGCGCTTGAAATCTACGTGCGCGACAACCCGACGCTGACGACCACCGTTCCGGTACGACCCGACGGGCGCATATCGATTCCTCTGGTGCAGTCGATCATGGCGGCCGGCAAAACGCCGGATCAGTTGGCCGACGATCTGCAGCAGGAGCTGAGCCGCTATATCCGCTCGCCGCTGGTGACCGTCATCGTCAAGGGCTTTGTCGGCGCCTACAGCCAGCAGGTGCGGGTGGTCGGGCAGGCGGTGACGCCCAAGTCGGTCCCCTACCGGAACGGCATGACCGTGCTGGACCTGATGATCGACGTCGGCGGCCTCACCAAGTTCGCCGCGGGCAACAGCGCCAAGATCGTGCGGCACCTGCCCGACGGCAAGGAAGAGACCATTCCGGTGCGGCTCGGCGCGTTGATGAACGGTGAAGTCAAATACAACGTCGCCATGCGGCCCGGCGACATTCTGATCATCCCCCAATCGCTGTTTTGATGCGGCATGGGAAGGGGGCGCGGCGACACTCGAACGGTTACCGGACAGGCAATGCAGAATTCATCCTTCGATTTGCATGAACTGGTCCAGCAGATAGCGCTGGAGTTGCGCGCGGCGTGGCGTTACCGCTGGCATGCGCTGGTGGTCGCGTGGAGCGTCATGATCGTGGGCGCGATGCTGGTTTTCAGCCTGCCCAACCAGTACGCGTCCACGGCGCAGGTCTATGCGGATACCAATTCCCTGGACAATCCGCTGCTGCGCGGCATTGCAGTACAGCCCGACATCCGTGGCCGACTGGATGTGATCACGCGCACCCTGCTCTCGCGCCCCAACCTCGAAACGGTGGCCGACAAGACCGGCCTTTCGCTGCGGGCCACCAGCCCGGCCGACAAGGACGAATTGCTGGTGAAACTCGGCGCTGCCGTCCAGGTCAAGGATGCCGGCGCAAAGAACCTGTACAACATCAGCTATTCCGATACCGACCCAGTGATGGCGCAGAAGGTCGTGCAGGCGTTCGTGGAAATACTCATGAACAATACGCTCGGCGAGAACACGGCATCGACTGCCTCGGCGCAGAACTTCCTGCAGCAGCAGGTCGATGACTACAACAAGCGTCTCAATGACGCGGAGCAGAAGCTGGCGGACTTCAAGAAGGCCAATCTGGGCAATCTTCCTACCCAGGGTGGCCCGGACTATGCCACGCGGCTGCAGACCGCCGAGGCCAGGTTGCAGGAGCTGGAAGGCCAGTATGCCGCCGCCGCCGCCGGGCGACCGGTGGTGGGACGCGCGGCATCGAGCACGAGTGACATCGACAAGCAGATCGCCGCGTACAAGCAGAAGCTCGAAGACCTGTTGCTGAAATATACGGACGAATACCCCGACGTGGTTTCCACGCGGCGCATGATCAATCAGCTCGAGGCCCGACGGGACACGCTGCGGCGGCATCCGGGCCGTGCGGTGACCGCCGCAGCGCCGGGCGGCGCCGGCGGAACGTCGAGAGCCGACAACTTCAGCGCACGCAGCCTGGCCGCACAGGTGGCCGCGCAAAAGCGCGAGATCGCCGATCTCAAGAGCAACGCCGACAAGATCACGGACGCGCAAGTGACCTTGCAGCAGCTCACGCGCAATTACGACGTGACCCGCAAGCAATACGACGAATTGGTGTCGCGTTTGAATACCGCGCAACTTTCGCAGGATGCGACGCAAAGCGGCAACAACCTGAAATTCCGGGTCATCAGCCCGCCGATCGTGCCGCTGCTTCCCGACGGACCCAAGCGCGGCCTGATGTTGCTGGCCGTGTTCGTGCTGGCGCTCGGCATCGGTGGCGCGTTCGGATTTTTCCTGCACAAGATCAAGCCCGTTTTCCTCAGCCTCAAGAGCCTGCGCGAGTTTGGTGATTACCCCGTGATCGGTACCTTCAGCCTGATAGCGTCCTCCGGGCGCCTGGAACAGCGGCACCGGGAAATCGTCGGATTCTGCGCCGGGGTGGCCCTGCTCGCGGTGGTACTGGTGCTCGGCCTTGCCTTCCAGGCGCATCTCGCAAACATGATGCAACACGTGTTCGTACTGGGGGCCACATGAGCATTGTCGAGAAGGCAGCCGAAAAGCTCCGGACACAACGACCCGCCGAGCAGCCGGGGTTGCCGCAGGTCGAGGAAGTCGTCGAAACGCCCACCGCGCCGACCGTCGAACGTCTGCAGGAGCAGCGCCATGCCGTTCGCCGCAACGCGGCTGACGGGGATGTGGTGCACGTCGACCTGGATGCCCTGATGCGCGCGGGATTGTTGCCGTCCCAAGACGAAGCGTCCGGTCGTCTGTCCAATGAGGTGCGGCGCGCCAAGCTGCCGTTGTTGAACAATGCCACGGGCAAGAGCGCCAAGGTGCCCGAGTTCGCCGACCGCATCGTGGTGACCAGCGCGGTGCCCGGTGAAGGCAAGACCTTCACGGCGATCAATCTGGCATTGAGCCTTGCGCGCGAGCCGGATTTTGAAGTCGTGCTGCTGGACGCCGACATCCCCAAATCCGACGTGACCCGCACGTTCGGGCTCCAAGGCTACCCGGGGCTGATGGACATTCTGGCGGACGAATCGCGCAGGACCGCGGACGTGATCCTGCGCACCGACGTTCCGAATCTTTTCCTTGTGCCGGCTGGCCAACGCAATCCCTTGGCCGCGGAACTGTTCGGCGGGCGCCGCATGAGTCAGGTGCTGGAGGACCTCGGCGCCAACAGCAAGCAGCGTCTGCTCGTATTCGATTCATCCCCCTTGCTCGCGACGCCCGAGGCCCGGGTGCTCGCTTCGCAGATGGGCCAAGTCGTGGTGGTGGTGGGTGCCGGACACACCCGCCGGTACGAGCTTAAATCGGCGCTGGAGGGTTTGGGTGACTCGCAGTACGTCGGGTTGATCCTCAACAAGAGCCGCTTGCCTGCGATCGAAAATCCTTACTACGGGTACTACGGACAATACGGAAACACCCGGCCGACCAATCGCGACCGGCTTCTGGGCCGGTGACGGAGGGGCGCATGCGCAGACCATCGGCCGGGGTGACCTTGTCAGTGATCGTCCTGACCGGCTGGATGACCGCCGCCGGTGCGCAGGACACCGCCAATCCGACCCAGGGCGACGCGACAGACGCCCTGCAGAACCCGCCGCTGGGGGTCATTCCCCAGCCGACGCCCGAATCACCCGGTCTGGTAACCGGGGTCACCCTCGGCGAGCTCTATACGGACAACCTGCGGTTGGCGGGCCCGGGCAAGAACAAGCAGTCGAGCTGGATCACCGAGATCCAGCCATTCGTGAAAGCTGCCACCGGAGGTCCGCGCTTCAGCGGCATGGTCGATTATTCGATCACCGGCTACTTGTACACGGGCGGTGCGCACACGCATCAGGTCGCGCAGGATCTGAAGGCCCAAGGCATACTCACGGTGGTTCCCGACCACTTCTTCGTCGCGGGCAATGCGACCTACGGCCGCGCCGTGATCAACAATGCGATGCCATCGGGAGCAGGCACGTTCTTCCTGGACAACAATCGCGCCAATGTCGCAACGGCCAGCCTGAGCCCTTACTGGATCCAGCAATTCGGCGATGTCGGGACCGCGACAGTGCGTTACACGCACGGGCGGGTCATGTACAACACCCGCGGCATTCCCGATGAAAGCCGAAGTGCGCCGGCCGGACCGATCAATCTGGACAATCCCGATCAGAACCGGCCCGTGCTGGCCGGGATTTCGAACGTCAACAGCGATGCGATCCAGGCCAACTTCACCAGCCCGGAGGGGCAACGGTTCGGGTGGAACATCGCCTATTCGGAGCAACGTCTCGACTACGGCTTCGGACCGACTTCGCGATTTGCGATTGCCCAGGGCGGCGTCTCCTGGCAGTTGAATGCCAACACCCGCCTGCTGGCCGATGCCGGCAAGGAAAACAAATATCTTCCCGACGGCACGATCGAAACGCTTGCCGCGCCTTTCTGGGACGCGGGCTTCCAGTGGTCGTCCACACGCGACAGCGTGAAGGTACTGGTGGGGCACCGGTTCTTCGGACGCAGTGGAGAGTTTTCCTGGAGCCACACCGCGGCGCTGTTGACCACCACCGTCAGCTACACCGAGCAACCGACGGACCTGAACCAGCAG
>DAIUEL010000058.1:7006-13315 GCA_036845145.1 Rhodanobacteraceae bacterium
TTCCGGGATGGGCAGGTCAACTACAACCGGTTCGGCCAACTGGCGCTGGTGCACCAGATCAATCCGAAAAATTTCGGCAGCCTGCGCTATCGCAATGATTCGCGGAACGCCTATTTCGGCGCGCCCGGCACGCATGGATATCGGGTCAACGTGCTTTTCCTAGAGTGGACCCACCTGTTCTGAGGACGGTATGTACGAGGCGTTTTACAAATTCCAGGGAAAGCCGTTCCGGTTGACGCCGGACCCGTCCATGTTGTTTCCGAGCAAGGGCCACAAGCGCGCCATGTCGTACCTGATGTACGGGTTCGAACAAGGCGAAGGATTCGTGATGGTCACCGGCGCCGTTGGCACCGGCAAGACCCTGCTGATCCAGAAGCTGTTCGAGGACCTGGCGCATCGCAACGTCACGGTCGCCAGCATCGCCTCGGCCAACCTCGACAGCGAGGATGTCCTGCCGGCCGTCGCGTCCGAGTTGAACCTGCCGTTCGAGGGCCGCAGCAAGGAAGCCCTGCTGCACGATCTCAAGCAGCACCTGATTGCGCGCAGCGCCCGCCATGCGCGCACCTTGCTGGTGGTGGACGAAGCGCAGACGCTCACCCCGCCAGCACTGGAGATGCTGCGCATCCTCACCAATCTCGAACAGCGGGGGCGCGCGCTGCTTCAGGTTTTCCTGGTCGGCCAGAGCGATCTGCGGGAAATCATCGTCGCGAACCGGATGGAACAGTTGCGCCAGCGCATCATCGCAACGTTCCGGCTGGAGCCCATGGAACCCGAGGAAAGCCGGGAATACATCCTGCACCGGTTGCACGCGGTCGGATGGAAGAACGATCCGCAATTGGATCCCACGATCTTTGCGGGCGTCCACCACGCCAGCCGCGGCATTCCGCGCAAGATCAACCTGATCATGGACAGGCTGCTGTTGTTCGGCTACCTGGAAGACCGCCACGAGCTGGATCACGCCGCGCTCACCACGGTCCTCAACGAGTTGCGCGAGGAAATGCCCGACGTGCCGCAGACGCTGGAGCCGACGTTGCCATTGCGCACCGTTGCACCGGCCTCGACCACCTCGGCCGTGGAACACGAAAACGAGTTGCTGGAACTGGAACTCAAGCGCAACAACATCCTGATGCAGTTGCTGCATGAAGAGGATCGGCTGAAAAGGATCCTGCAGGGTGGGACCGGCGCGCGCGAAGACGCTGCAGGCAGGGCCGAGCTGCGGCCGCTGGGCCTGGGCAGCGGGAGCAAATGAGCGTGTCCGCGCAGCCCGAGCCGATCACCAATGCGATGACCGTCGACGTCGAAGATTACTTCCAGGTCGCGGCATTCGATGGTTGCATACCTCGCGAAGACTGGTCGCGCTGGCCCGCGCGCGTCGAAGGCAATACCCGACGCATTCTCGAACTGTTCGACGAGCGTGGTGTGCACGCGACTTTCTTCACGCTCGGCTGGGTGGCCGAGCGCTGGCCTGCGCTGGTGCGCGACATCGCCGCATCGGGTCACGAGATTGCGAGTCACGGTTTCGGGCACGAGCGATTGACTGCACTGGATCGCGTCGCCTTCCGCGACGGGATCGTTCGCACCAAGCGCCTGCTGGAAGACGTCAGCGGCACGCAGGTGTCCGGCTATCGCGCACCCAGTTGGTCGATCGGGCCCACCACTTTGTGGGCACACGAGGAACTTCGCGAGGCGGGCTATCGATACAGTTCCAGCATCGTCCCGATCCGGCACGACTTGTACGGAATGCCGGCGGCGCCCCGGTTTGCGTTCGTCGCGGGGGCTTCCGGGCTGCTGGAAGTGCCGGCCACGACGGTGCGATTCTGGGGTCGCAACTGGCCTTGCGGTGGCGGCGGCTTTTTCCGCCTGCTGCCCTACCCGCTTTTCAGCCGCGGCCTCAAGCGCGTCAATGGCAAGGAGCGGCGGCCGACGGTTTTCTATTTCCACCCGTGGGAGATCGATCCGGGTCAGCCGCGGGTGCCTGGCGTCTCCCTGAAAAACCGCACGCGTCATTACTTGAACCTCAAGCACATGGCTCCGCGTGTGGGACGGTTGCTTCGGGATTTTCGATTCGACCGGATGGATCGGGTGTTTCCAGTCGACGCCGGGACGGAATATCCGGTCGTGACGCTTGCGGCAGCCAGAACCGGTGTGCAATGAGGGGGATGTTTCATGCTGGACCACGTCAACGAGAAGCGCCCCGCCGGCGCCTGTGCCATCAAGCGCTACACCAGTGACGATGCCGATCGCTGGGACGCGTTTGTCGGCGCGGCGGACGACGCGACGTTTTTCCATCGCGCGGCGTGGCGCGACATCATCGAACACGAGCTCGGTCACCGCGCCCATTATTTGTATGCGGAGCGCGACGGTGCGATCAGCGCCATCCTTCCGCTGGTCGAGATCCGCAGCCGGCTGTTCGGGCACGCACTGATTTCGACGCCGTTCTGCGTGTACGGCGGCGTGGTGGCGACGGATGAGGACAGCGCAGCGAGCCTGACCCGATCCGCCGCGGAGCTGGCCGACAAGCTCCGGGTCGACTATCTGGAATTACGCAATCGCAAGCCGGACTCGACGGGTTGGCCGGTCAAGGATTTGTACGTCGGGTTCCGCAAACCGATTTCGGAAGACCACGACGTGAACCTCAAGGCCATTCCGCGCAAGCAGCGGGCCATGGTCCGCAAAGGCATCGCGGCGGGTCTCGAGGCGCATTGCGGGAACGACATCGATGCGTTTTACCGGGTCTATGCCGAAAGCGTGCGCAACCTCGGTACGCCGGTGCTGCCGCGCCGCTGGTATGCGCGGCTGCAGCAAACCTTCGGCGGGGATTGCGAGGTCACGGTGGTCACGCATGAAGGCGAGCCAATGGCCGCGGTCATGAGTTTCTACTTCCGCGACGAAGTGCATCCCTATTACGGCGGCAGCGTGTGGCAAGGTCGCGATGTCGCCGCCAACGATTTCATGTATTGGTCGGTGATGCAGCGCGCCGCCGACCGCGGCGCGCGTCTGTTCGATTTTGGCCGAAGCAAGCAGGACACCGGTTCGTACCATTTCAAGAAGCATTGGGGCTTCCAGCCCGAACCGTTGCCATACGCCTACCATTTGGTGCGGGCCACGGAAATTCCGAACGTCAGTCCGACCAACCGCAAGTACCGCCTGTTCATCAAGGGATGGCAGCGGCTGCCCTTGCCGGTCGCCAACGCGCTGGGCCCATGGCTCGCGCGCGATCTCGGTTAGTCCCATGCAATCGGCGCTGTTCCTCTGCCACCGCCTTCCCTGGCCTCCCGACAAGGGCGACAAGATCCGTTCGTACCATGTCTTGCAGCGGCTGGCGCAGCATTACAAGGTGTATCTCGGTGCCTTCGTGGATGATACGGCGGACTATCGACACCTCGCCGCCGTGGAGGCCGCATGTGCCGGCACGTGCATTCGACCGCTGCCGCCGTGGCGGGCGCGCGGGCGGGCATTGGGATCGCTGTTGCGCGGTGAGCCGTTGACGGTGGGTTGCTATCGCGATGGCACCATGCGCCGATGGGTCGACAGGGTCCTCGCCGAACAGCAACCGGATGTGGTGCTGTGCTTTTCGTCCGGCGTGGCGCCCTTGGTGATGCGGGATACCGGTGCGCGTCGCGTAATGGATTTCGTGGACGCCGATTCCGACAAGTGGCACCAATATGCCGAAGCGCATCGCGGATTGGCGCGCCTGGTTTACCGGCGCGAGGCGCGCACGTTGGCGCGCTTCGAGTGCGCGGTCGCCACGCGCTTCGACGCCAGCCTGTTTGTTTCCGAAGCGGAGGCGGCTTTTTTCCGCAAGGCCAATCCGGACGTGGCCGAGAGAGTCCATGGCGTGCCCAACGGCGTCGATGCGGGGTACTGGAATCCCGCGCAGGTGCATGTCAGTCCGTATCGGCCCGACGAACGGGCGGTGGTCTTCGCGGGCGCCATGGATTATCGCGCCAACGTGGACGCCGTCACGTGGTTCGCGCAGACGGTCTGGCCGGGGGTGCTGGCCGGCTGCGTCCAGGCGCGCTTCTACATCGTGGGTTCCAAGCCGACGCGCGAAGTGCAGGCACTGGGCGAACTTGCGGGTGTCACGGTGACCGGGCGCGTGGAAGATGTGCGGCCATACGTGGCGCACGCCCATGTGGTTGCCGCGCCGCTGCGCATTGCACGCGGCATCCAGAACAAGGTGCTGGAAGCGCTCGCGATGGAAAAGGTGGTTTTGGCGACGCCCGAAGCGTGGGAAGGCATCGAGGATTTTGCCGGCCGCCAGGGCTGCATCAGCGGCTCACCCGAGACTCTGGCTGAAACGGCGTTGCAATGGCTCGCCACGCAGCAACCCGCGCGGGTGTCGGCCGCACGCGCGATGGTGCAGACGCGTTTCGATTGGACGCGCAATCTCGACGCCTACGAACGCGTGCTGCGCGGTTCGCAGCGCGCCACGTTCGCCGGATCGGTGCCCGCCTCGGCCCGTGCAGGGGCATGCCCATGAATACATTGCTCGACACCGGCGATGGATTGTCCACGCGCGTCTCTGGCTGGAAACTTGCCGCCGGAGCGTTTGCGGTCGCGATGGTCGTGCTGATGGCGTGCTATTGGCAAACAGTGGAGTCGCTGGTCGGCATATGGGCCCACGACGGCACGTACCAATACGCATTCCTGATCTTCCCGCTGAGCGCGTGGGCGGCGTTCGATCTGCGCGGCCGGGTGCAGGCGCATGCGCCGGTGCCGAGCGCGTGGGGGCTGGTCGCCATCGCGCTGCTGGTGGCGATCTGGTACGCCGGACGCATGCTGGCCATCAACCTGCCCCAGCATTTTGCGCTGGTCGCGATGTTTCCCGCGCTGGTACTGGCCTGCTGGGGCTGGCGCGCGTTGTGGGTGCTGAAGTTTCCGCTCGCCTATCTTGCTTTCGCCGTGCCGTGGGGCGACGCGATGGTCGGCCCGTTGCAGGACATCACCGCGCACTTCGCCGTGCACGCCCTGAACCTCACCGGCGTGCCGGTACTGATGAACGGGCGTGAGCTTGTTACGCCATCCGCGACGTGGATGGTTGAGCAAGCCTGCAGCGGCGTGAAATTTTTCATCGCCTGCACCGCGCTCGGTTGCATGTTCGCGTGGTTGATGTATTCGCGCTGGTGGAAACGCGTGGGCTTCGTGGTGTTGGCCACCATCGCACCGATCATCGCCAATGGCCTGCGGGTGTATTTCACGATCCTGATCGGCGAAATGTGGGGTGTCGAGTACGCCAGCGGCACGGATCACATGATCTTCGGCTGGCAATTCTTCGGTACCGTGCTGGTGCTGCTGTTGCTGGTGGGTTGGTTCTTCCGTGATCGCCTGGTTCCCGGCGACAAACCCGTGCCCAGCCTCGCCCCGGTTGCGGGACCTCGTACGCTGTTGTGGCCCGCCGCATTGGTATTGCTGGTGGCCGGACCGCTTGCTGCCGCGAACATCACGAGTGCGCCGGCTCCCGAAGCTGTGCAACTGTCGCCGCCTTCGCTGGCCGGGTGGAGCGCTCCCGAGGTGTTGCAAAGCGATTGGCAGCCAAAGTTCCAGGGTGCGGCGGGACAGTTTCGTTTCGGCTACCGCTCGCTTGCCGGGGGCGCGACCGTCGAGGTGTTCCACGCCGTCTATACCGGCAAGCCGCGTCGCGGACACAACCTCATCACCTATGGCAACAATGTATACGACCCGGAACAATCCCAGATCCTCGCCGGCGCCAAGCGGCAGGTCGAACTGGCCGGCGGAGCTGCCGTCACGGCCCGCGAGTTGCGCTTGACCGGAACGACTGTCCAGCCGCGCCTGGTGTGGTACTGGTATTGCGTGGATACGCGCTGCACCGCGTCGCCCGTATGGATCAAATTGGGCCAGGCTTGGGACACGCTGCGCGGGCGCTCACCGCGTTCATCGGTGTGGGCCTTGTCATTGCCGATCGGACATGACGACGTGGCGAAAGCGCGCAAGCATCTCGGTGCGTTCGCACGCGGCTTGTCGCTGTCCAACATGGAAGGAACGGCACCGTGAGCGAGAAGCCGCTGATCGCGCACGTGCTTTACCGGCTCGACACCGGAGGAATGGAGCAGGTCGCGATTTCCGTGATCAACCACACTGCCACGCGCTATCGCCACGCGGTGATCGCGCTCGTCGGAATCGGTGCGATGCGCAACCGGATCACGGATCCGGCGGTGCCGTGCCTCTCGCTCGACAAAAAACCGGGAAAGGATTGGGGCTGCTATTTCCGGCTGTGGAAAATGCTGCGCCGGCTGAAGCCGGACCTGGTGCAGACGTACAACATCGGCACGCTCGATGTGGCGCCCG
>DAIUEL010000059.1:0-13300 GCA_036845145.1 Rhodanobacteraceae bacterium
CCGATCAGCCACGGCATGAACGAGGCGTTCTCGACCGGATCCCAGAACCACCAGCCGCCCCAGCCGAGTTCGTAATACGCCCACGCGCTGCCCGCGACGATGCCGAGGGTGAGAAAACCCCACGCCACGTTCGTCCAGGGACGTGCCCAGCGCACCCAGGTGGATTTCAATTCACCGCCCAGCAGCGAGGCGATCGCGAACGCGAAGGCCACGCTGAAACCGACGTAGCCCATGTACAACGTCGGCGGATGGAACACGAGCCCCGGGTCCTGCAACACGGGGTTGAGATCGACGCCGTTGGTTGGCACCGGAATTTGCCTGAGGAACGGATTCGACGTCGTGATCATGTACAGCAGGAACCCGAACGCCACGAATCCGAGCACGCCGATCACGCGCGAGAAGAACGCTTCGGGCAGTTTGCCGCCGAAGATGACCAGCGCCACCGTCCAGCCGTTGAGGATCAACATCCACAGCAGCAGCGAGCCTTCGTGCGCGCCCCACACCGCAGAAAGTTTGTAGAACCACGGCAACGACAGGTTGGAATTCTGCGCGACGTATGCAACCGAGAAATCATTGATCCAGAACGACCACATCAGGATGCCGAACGCCATCGCGACGAACACCGCCTGACCGATCGCCAATGTAGGCGCCGTCGCCATCAACGGCTTGCTGCCGCGCCACGCGCCGACGATCGGCAGCGCGCACTGCAGCGCCGACAGCACCAGCGCGAGGATCAGCGCAACCTGGCCGAGTTCCGGGTTCACGGCGTGCCCCCGCCTTTGTCGGTCTTGGGAACCCGATGTTCCTTCTCGGCCTTCGCGATCGCCTGCTCGACCTGAGGCGGCATGTAGGTTTCATCGTGCTTGGCCAGCACCTGGGTCGCGACGAACTTGCCGTCTTTCATCGAACCGGTGGTGATGGTGCTCTGTCCCACGCGGAACAGGTCAGGCAGGATGCCGGTATAGGTCACCGGGATGCTCTGGAAACGGTCGGTGATCACGAAGTCGGTGGTCAGCGTGCCGGGCACCCGATGTACGCTGTCTTCCTCGACGATACCGCCCAGCCGGAACGGATGAGCGTCCGGTGCCTCGCCCGCATCGACTTCCGTGGGCGAGTAGAGATACGTCATGTTCTTCTGCAGCGCGAAAACCGACAGCACGGTCGCCACGCCAACCGCGCCAAGGATCAGCAACGTGATGATCAATCGCCGCTTGCGAACCGGATTCATGTCGATGCCTCTGCGCGCGCCGCGCGCGCGTTGCGGGTGCGCTCGCGCGCGAGCTTGCCGCGCAGCTCGCGTGTGATACGGCGCCGGCGCATCGCGGGCGCGAACCAGTCCCACGCCAGCACGACGAAGAACACCGCGAACGCGGGCCAGACGTAGACGGCGTAACCGCCCATTGCAAACCAGTGAGCCATGTCAGGTAGGTGCCCCCGTCGTCTGCGCGGGTTGTCCGCCGACCAGTGCGCGCACCCACTGCTTGCCGCTTTCCAGTGACAGCAGGCCGGTACGCGTGCGGCCCAGCAGGCTCGCGAAGAAATACAAGTGTGTCGCCAGCGCCATCACCAGCAGCGGCCACAACATCGCTGGTGCGATCGAGGAGCGCGCAGGATCAAGAAAGTTCACGGTGGTCCCCTGGTGCAGCGTGTTCCACCATTGCACCGAGTAGTGCACGATCGGCAGGTTCACGATGCCGACCAGCGCCAGCAGCGAAGCGGCGCGTGCGCCGCGGCGGTGATCCTCGAAAGCGTTGTACAGGCCGATCACACCGAGGTACAGGAACAGCAGCACCAGTTCGGACGTGAGCCGCGCGTCCCAGGTCCACCACGTGCCCCACATCGGCTTGCCCCACAGCGAGCCGGTGACCAGCGTGATAAGAGTGAACGCGGCGCCGGTCGGCGCACATTCCATCGCGATCACTTCGGCCAGCTTCACCCGCCACACCAGCGCGACCAATCCGGCCACCGCCATCGTGGCGTAAATGAACAGGCTCATCCACGCGCTCGGCACATGGATGAAGATGATCCGGTAGGCGTCACCCTGCTGGTAATCCGGGGGCGCCAGCACCAGTCCGCCGTACAACCCGATCAGGGCGCTGATCAAGGCGACGGCCATGAACCACGGGCGCAACGCGCCCGCGAAGCGGTAGAAGTTCGGCGGCGAGCCGAGCCAGTGGATCCAATGCGGGAGGTAGCTGCGTGACATGTCAACTTTCAACCGCGATCCGAAGTGCCGCCGCGCATGCGAGCGGCGCCAGCACGATCGCCAAGATCAGGGCCGCCGCCAGCCACGTCAAGGGAGCAATGAATGGCATGCCGGCCTGTGCCGCGGCAATGGCGCCGGCGGCGAAGATCACCACCGGAACGGCCAGTGGCAACAACATCAACGCCAAAAGGATACCAGAGCGGCGCGCGCCCGCCGCCAGGGCCGACAACACCGAACCCAGCAAAACCAGCAGCGGCGTCGCCAGCAACAACGCGACGATCAGCACCGGCAGCACTTTGACGGGCAGGTTCAAAAGGGCGCCCAGCAACGGCATCACGACGACCAAGGGTAGGACGGTCGTCAGCCAGTGCGCGATGACACGGGTCAAGGCCAGCAGCGCCAGCGGTTGCGGCGCCAGCAACCATTGTTCCAGCGTGCCGTCTTCCAGATCGACGCGGAACATCGATTCCAGCGCGGGCAACATCGCCAGCACCACGATCACCAGCAGCACGCCCCCGGCGATCCGCGCCAGCAATTCCGGATCGGGACCCAGCGCGAACGGGAACAATGCGGCCACGATCACCGCGTACAGCAGCGGCAGGAACAATTCGCCGCGGCGCCGCCACGCCAGCACGAGGTCGCGGCGCAGCAATGCAATGCAGGCGGCGGACGCGCTCGTTCCGGAAGACCGCCTGCCGCGGGCGACTCGATCGTCGTGCATCGATTGCGCGGTGCTCGCCATGCGTCACGCGGCCAGGCGTATGTGGCGCGCGCGCGTATCGGCGAAACGCACCGCGCCATGACTCGTCACCAATGCGGCGCCGCCACCTGCGCAGTGTTCCGCGATCAGCGCGTTCACGAGGTCGATGCCATGGCGGTCGAGGTTGGCGTAGGGCTCGTCCAGCAACCAGACTTCGCCTGGTGACAGCAGCAACCGTGCAAGGCCGACGCGCTTCTTTTGTCCCGCCGAAAGCGTGCGCAATGGTTCGTCGATCCAGGCACCGATCCCGACGCGTTCCATCGACGTGGCCGCGGTCATGCCCGAACGCGTGCCGTACAAACCGGCGAGAAAGCCAAGGTTCTCGCGCGCGCTCAATGAATCGTTCATGCCGGTGCGATGCCCCAGCCACAGCACATGGCCGTTGCGGTTGTCGCGTGACGCGGGTTGGCCGTTGAATCGGATCTCGCCCGCGCCCGGAGGCAGCATGCCGGCCAGCACCCGCAGCAGGGTGGTCTTGCCCGAACCGTTGTCGCCTTCGACCAGCACGGTTTCGCCGGACCCGAGGCTGAAATCCAGCGGTCCGAACACGGGCTCGTCGTTGCGCGAAAACGCGAGCCGGTGCGCCGACAGCAGCGGCGCGGCAGGGGCGGGAAAAGTGTCCATGCGGGCAACCCCGTATTGTCCCAGCGCGGCGGCGCATCGTCCACAAGGGGGCGAGTGCGCGCCGCACGATCGACCCCCGCAGTGTGATGACCGGGTCCGGACCAGGGCGTGGTCGAATCATTCACCCACGCCCTGGGCGATGAAACGCGACATGATGGTCTCGCCTCGTGGCCGACCTCGCGTACTCTGTCCTCTCGCAAACGGGCCGCCTTCCGGCGCGGCCATCGTTATCGGCGTGGCTCGCCGCGATGGGGCAGCGACTTCAGGAATTGAACCAGGTCCGACCTTTGCTGCACCGTGAGTTTCAGGTTCAGCTTGCTGTTGTAGGCGTTCACGACATCTCCCAGCGTCGCGGCTGATCCGTCATGGAAGTAGGGCGGGTGCTGCCACACCCCGGCCAGCGGCGACGTCCGCCACTTGCCCGTCGCGCTGAGCAACACGTAATCCGTGTTCCGCGCCGCCGAAGCGGATTGCGGGTGCAGGCGGAAGTTGGCATCCGTGAATTTCTCACCGCTGTGGCAGGCCGCACACTGTCCCTGCCCATAGAAAACCTGTCTGCCGCGCGCAGCCGCCGAGGGGTTGTACGATCCGAGCGGCGGTCGTGGCGCAGCCAGCGAGAGCTGATAGGCCTGCAGGGCCGGCAGCGCAGGCGTCACCAGATCCGGCAGGGCGCCGCCATGGGTATTGTCGACAGGCACGGCGGCTCCCATCGCGACCAGGCGTGGGTCGGAGAAAGCGCCTTGCCCACCCATCTGCGTGACCGCGACATAGCGGTTCCAGTATGCAACCGGCCCGACGGGCTCGTGCTGGATGTCGCCGTCGCCCGTGTAGATTTCCTTGTCGATTCCCATCAGGCCGAATGCGGGCGGAATTTCCACGGCAAACCTGTCGTGCGGGGGGTTCTGGCCGTCCGTGAAGAACGCAAGGCCTTTTGATTGCACGAACAGGTTGAAACGCGCGTCGTATTTGCCCGGCCCCCACGAGTTGTACACGGCCTTGTGGGCGTCGGGAATCGCGGGAGAGAGCGCGATGATCGCACCGGGATTCAAGTCGCGGTTGGGCCAGCCGTCGAGGCGATGTCCGATGCCCGACGCGAAGGCGTTGTCCACCGTCGAGTGACAAAGCGCGCAGGTGACGCCCACCCGTGTGAGCGTCTCCTTGCCGTTGATGCTTTCCACCGTCCCCTTGAGACCCACGACAGCGTTCAGCTTCAGCAACGCCAGGGTCGTGGCCGGATCTTCAAGATCGATGGTGCCGTTTTGGATCCCCTGCTTGACGGCCGCAGGCAGTGCGTCGACGTCCACCTTCAAGCCTACCGCCAGCGCCACCTTGGGACTCACCGCCATCTGGATGACGTCATTCATTTTCAGCTTGTCGGTCCAGAAACTTTCGTCCCCGAAGGTGTCGTATCGAAAAATGTGCTTGCCTTGGGCCACGAGCGCGCGCTGGTGATGGGCCTGCTCGGCGGCGGCCGCCCGATGCTCGGTTGCGGTGGATTGGCTTGCGTAGACATTGCCGCCGCACCCGGCAAGCGCCATCGTGCTGCCGGCCAGCATCAGGGCCACGGTGCTTGCCAGCAGCTTGCGCAACACGTGGTGCTTGGAGCGCAACGTTGATGTGGCCTTTGCGCGGACACGAACTGCCAGATACGTGCACATGGTGCTTTCCTCTCGCGTGTGTTCGGGGTTTTGCGCATTAGCGCCCGAGACCATCGCGATTGCGAGTCGACCATGTGCAAAGCCGTCTTGGGATACGGGCGGCCCGTCGAGACCGTTGTCGCCGTCGGTCGGAGCGCTGCCGAGCCGGGTTGACCGTTGGTTGCGAACCGCAACCGGCGATCACATCAGCTCGTGCAATTCCGCCGGTCCGGCGCCGATGCCGCGCACCACGCTGAGTTGGCCGAATCGGCGCGCCATCGCATCGAGTTGCGCATGGGTCATGCCTGGGACGAACAGGCTGGGTTCGCGCCAACCGGCGGGGCCCACGCCGATGCCGCCGATGAAGCGGTGGCGGTCGCCCCGCAGCTCATCCCGCAAGCGGCGCTGCCGGATCTTGTTGGTGGCGAGCGGCAGCGCGACGCCGGCGGGGTTCCACGCCGTGATGTAGCCCCACGGATCGTCGGCGCGGCGCAACATGGCCAGCAGCGGCATCGGCAACGGCTGGCCGCAGCGGATGCTCGCGAAGCCGCCATAGGGCACGCGCACGCGATAGTCGGTTTCTGTCCATGCTCGTCGTATGGATTCGGGCAAGGGCATGCTGTCAGGCGCCTTCTGGCAGCGGAGGGAGCGCGTGGCGGGCCTGCGCGGCGGCGGCGTCGAGATCGAGGCCGTCGAGGCTGTCTCGCCCCGCCAGTAGCGATTCCATCCAGGCGGTTTGCGCGCGATCGCGTTCGACGCAGGTTGCATATGGAATCGAGGTGAAACTGACCATCCGGTAGCGCGACATGAAGTAGTCGGGAATGCGCTCGGTCAGCGCCGCCGCCAGTGCGCGCTTCAGCAGGTAATGCGGATCGGCCACGCCGTCGCGCATTTCGATGTAGTTGGCCAGCGACATCGCGGCGATCGCGTCGGCGTTGGGCTTGCGGCGTGATTCGAATTCGGCGAACACCGCGGCGGAATCGTTCGGACGTTCCTGCAGCAGGCTGGCGAGCTCGGCGGCATCCTCGAAGCCGGCATTCATGCCCTGGCCGTGGAACGGCACGATCGCGTGCGCGGCGTCGCCCAGCAGCAGCGCGCGACCTTCGACGTGCCAGCGGTCGAGATACAGCGTCGCCAATTGCCCGACCGGATGGGCCTTCCAGTCGGCATCGAACCCGGGGATCAGCGCCAGCGCATCCGGGAATTGCTGATCGAAGAATGCCCGCGCCGCCGCTACGTCCGGCAGGGTCGCGAAACTCGGGTGCGGGCCCTCGTTCGGGAGAAACAGCGTGACAGTGAAATTGCCGTCGGTGTTCGGCAGTGCGATGCACATGTAGTGGCCGCGCGGCCAGATGTGCAGGGCATGCGGCTCGATCGCGAAAATTTCCCTTTTCCCGTCCGCAAACGAGCGGGAAGAGGGAAGTAGCGCAGGAATCTCCAATTCCTTGTAGCCGTGCCCCAAAGCTTCGACGCGCTCGCCCAGATCGGCGGCTTTGGCCATCGCAAGGCGCAATGCCGAACCGGCGCCGTCGCAGCCGAGCAGGAGTCCGGCTCGATGCGTACGCGTGGCGCCATCGTGTCCGGCCAGCGTGATGGTGCCCGTCCCGAAATCGACGCCGGTGAGCGCCGAGTCGAAGTGGAAACGCGCGCCTGCGTGTTCGGCGGCGTTCAACAACAGGATATTCAAACCGCCGCGCGATACCGAACGGATCACTTCGGAATCATCGAGGCCGTAGCGTTGCAGGTTGGTCGCGCCATCCAGCGCATGCACCATCCGCCCACGCATCATCACCGCCTGCGCGAGGACGTCATCGGCCAGGCCGGCTTCGCGCAAGGCGTCGAGTCCGCGCTCGGCCAACGCGAGATTGATGGAACGGCCGCCGAGGAATCCGCGCACGCGCGGATCGGGCCGGCGTTCGAAAACTTCCACGGCGAACCCGCGTTGGGCAAGCAAGGTCGCCAGCAATGCCCCGACCAGGCCGGCGCCGACGAGGGTAATGGATGGTTTCGTGTTCATGGGATCAACGCGCGCCACGCCATGCCTTCACCGCGTCGGCGTAGCGAAGGCAATCGGCGAACGTGTTGTAGAGCGGCGTGGGCGCGATGCGCATCACGTCGGGCTCGCGCCAGTCGCCCAAAATGCCGTGCGCCACCAGATGTTCGAACAGCGATTTGCCGGCGTCGCGACCGGCACGCACGCGCACCGAAAGCTGCGCGCCGCGACGAACCGGTTCGACGGGCGTGAGGATTTCCAGCGTGTCGTGCAGTTGCGATTCGATCAGCCATTCCAGATAGCCGGTGAGCTGCCGCGATTTCTCGCGCAGGCGGAACATGTCCGCGCGATGGAACACATCCAGCGACACCCGCAGCGGCGCCAGTGCCAGGATCGGCGGATTGGACAATTGCCAGCCGTCGGCGCCGGGGGTGGCATCGAATTCCGGCCGCATCTCGAAGCGCGTGGCTTCATTGCGGCCCCACCAGCCTTCGAAGCGCGGCAGCGTTTCGCGTGCATGGCGCGCATGCACGAACGCGCCGGCCACCGCGCCGGGACCGGCGTTGAGGTACTTGTAGGAACACCACGCGGCGAAATCGCAACCGCTGTCGTGCAGGCGCAAGTCGATGTTGCCGGCTGCATGCGCGCAATCGAAGCCGACGAGGCAGCCCTGCGCGTGCGCCAGTTTCGTGATCGCAGCCAGGTCGAACGATTGTCCCGTGAGGTACTGCACGGCGGGCAGCAGTACCAGCGCGATGCGCTTGCCGTGTTGCGCGAGGACGCGTTCGATCGCTTCCATCGAGAGCGTGCTCCGCGCTTCGTCGGCATCCGCTTCGATCAGCGCCTCATTGGGATCGTAACCATGGAAGCGGATTTGCGAGGCGGCGAGGTCGCGGTCCGAGGGAAACGCGTGGCGTTCGATCAGGATTGCGTGGCGTGCGGGTGTCGGTCGGTAGAAGCTCACCATCAACAGGTGCAGGTTCACGGTGAGCGAGTTCATCGCCACCACTTCGACGGGCTCCGCGCCCACCACCTCGGCGAGGCCCTCGCGCACCTCGGCGTGGTAGGGCAGCCATGGATGCCGCGCGTGCAGATGGCCCTCCACGCCCAACCGCGCCCAATCATCGAGTTCGTCGAGCAGCGCCTGCCGGACACCGCGCGGCTGCAGGCCCAGCGAATTGCCGACCAGGTAGGTTTGTCCGCCGCCGGCGTGGGGCGGAATCAGGAATTCGTTGCGAAAGCCGCGCAGCGGATCGCCATCGTCCTGCGTACGCACCCATTCGGCGTCCGCGCGAAAATCTGAAGAATGCGACATGGTGAAACGTGAGCCTTTGGCCGCAGTCGGCGCGGCTGTCGTGGGAAACCAGGGCGTGGACGCCCGTTCTGCTGCAAGGATGCGACCGTGTCCGCAGCGGCATTTTCGCGCCGCCACGATCTCGGACCATCGCGAAAACCTATTTTTCCACCGCGCTCACGATCGACTGGCAGCCGGCGTCGAACGTCGAACTCCAGGCGGCGGCCGCGCCGGCTGGCCGGATGCAGCGCACCTGGATGGCGAGATTGGACCGGTACGCGTACACCTCGGTGTACGCGTTCTGCTCGCGGTTTTCGGTGGCGGTGTAGCGCAGGCTGGATTGATCGCCCGGCGACGTTGTCGCCAGGTAGCCGGGCAGCTTGTGCGCGCGCGCGGTGCCATCGCTGAGGAATTTCTGGAAGCCCTGCACCCCGTCGACCTGCTCGGTGGTGACCGTGATGCGTGACAGTGCGTTGGCGTCGGCGGGATTTTTCACCTGCAGTGCGACGAACTGGCGGGAGCCGTCCAGTTTTTCCATCAGCATCGGCCAAGCGTCGGGCGCGGCGAATTTCACCGTGCCATTGGCCAGCGAATAATCGGCCGCGAAGGCGGCCGGCGTGATCGTGAGCGCACACGCGCCGAACAGCGCCAGCAGCGAACCTGTGTTGCGATTCATGAAACCTCCGAAGGCGCATTGAATCGTTGTTTGGGCAATCCCAGCCATTCCAGTGCGGCGCCGTGGAACACGCGGTCGCGCTGGCGCGGTTGCAATTTGAGCGCGTCGATGCCGCTGCCGGGCTGCTGTTCGCCCAGCGGAAACGGATAATCGGTACCCAGCATCACGCGATCGTCCCCGACGACGTCGAGAAGATAGCGCAGCGCCTGCGGATCGTGTACGCAGGAATCGAAAAACAGGCGCCTGAAATATTCGCGCGGCGCGCGCGCGTTGTCGGTGGCGACGAGATCCGGGCGCATCCGGTACCCATGTTCGATGCGGCCGATGGTGAAGGGGAACGAGCCGCCGCCGTGCGCGAACGCGATGCGCAGGCTCGGTAGGCGTTCCAGTACGCCGCCGAAGATCAGGCTGCAAGCCGCGCGCGATTGCTCGGCCGGCATGCCGACCAGCCACGGCAGCCAATACTTTGGCATCGTGTCCTTGCCCATCATGTCCCATGGATGGATCAGGATCGCGGCGCCGAGATCGGCCGCGGCTTCGAAGAACGGAAACAGTTCCTGCGCGTCGAGATTCCAGTCGTTGACGTGCGAGCCGATCTGCACGCCCTGCAAGCCGAGCTGCTCGACGCAGCGTTCCATCTCCTCGATCGCGAGGCGCGGCGATTGCAGCGGCACGGTGCCGATGCCCGCGTAGTGCTGCGGATGCGCCCGGCAGATTTCCGCGGTGTGCGCGTTCAAGTGCCGGTGCAGTTCGCGCGCCTGGTTCGGTTTGGCCCAGTAGGAAAACAGCACCGGCACGGTGGAGATCACCTGCACGTCCAGGCCGAGTTTCCTGCATTCCTCGATCCGGAATTCGGCGTCGAACGAGTTCTGCCACACCTCGCGGAAGAATTTGTTGCCGCGATAAATGCGGTGATGCCCGCCCGCGTTCACCATCACGGGAAAACGCGGATCGCCGTATTTTTCGGCGAGATTCGGCCAGTCCGGCGGCAGGATGTGCGAATGGACGTCGACCTTCAGCATGCGGCAAGTATAGGTCAGGCACGCAAGGCGGCCGCGCTGCGCCGGTTCCCGCACCGTGGCATTTCGTGACGGAATCGCGCATTGCGTGCGAATTCCGGCACCATGGGTCGACGGCGCGCGATTGGGGATCGGGGTGAGCAGCGCCTTCTGGGTCGGATTGAAGCAGCGGCGGCCGCAGCGCCTTACCAGATCGCCGAGGTGTATGCGTTGCGACGCGATCCGGGCGCCATGTTCAAGTGGCTGGATCGCGCCTGGGCTGCACGTGATCCCGGTGTCTCATACCGGCTCTACGACCCCTGATCCTGCGATGCGGTGGCGATGAAACTGTGGGAGCGCGCCTGCGCGCGACCGAATTGCCGGGCATGCAGCCATCCCTGGCGCCTGGCGACGGTGCGGCCATCCCTGGCCACCCGTTCGACTCGACGCGTGATGCCACTGGCATCATGCAAGCGTCATTTCTCACCCTGCAGGCAGGCTCCTACCGTGTTGCATCGGGTGGTTGCGCCAGCACGTGCAGCAAACTGTCAAACGCGAGCGACGTCAAGAACCCGCCGGGTCCGCCGAAGTGCAGTTACCGGCATTGTTGGGGGCGGTGACTTGCAATCGCCGCCACCGCGGTCTAGGGTTGGCGGGAGCCCGCATCGGCACACCCAGGGGAGCGCCGCATGATTCGCGTGGTTTTGGTGGACGATCATGAACTGGTGCGTTCGGGGTTTTGCCTGATCCTTTCCGGGCAGCCCGACATCGAGGTGGTGGGCGAGGCCAGCAACGCGGAAGACGGCTTGCGGCTGGTGCGCGCAACGAAACCCGACGTCGCCCTGATCGACGTGCACATGCCCGGCATGAGTGGGCTCGAACTCACTGAACGCGTGCAGCGTTCCGGTCTGCCGACCCACATCGTGATCCTGACGGTGGTGCAGGATGCGCAATTCCCGCGCCGCCTGTTGCAGTCGGGCGCGCTGGGTTATCTCACCAAGGGTTGCCCGGCCGAGGAACTGGTGAACGCGGTGCGCACCGTGGCGCAGGGCAATCGCTACCTCGATGCCACGGTCGCGCGCGAGATGGCACTGGCTGCGGTCGATGGGGAAGCCTCGCCGCTGGAATCGTTGTCATCGCGCGAGCTGGAAGTCGCCTTGATGCTGGCACGCGGGCTGGCCGTCAACGAAGTTGCCGCCCGCCTGCACCTGAGCGCCAAGACCGTGTCGACCTACAAGCAGCGCCTGTTCGAAAAACTGAGCGTGCAGCACACCATCGCGCTCGCCCACGTGCTGACGGCGCACGGGCTCTTGGGCGAGCAACTGGGCGAAGTGTAAGCGGATCCGGTTCCAGATTGTCCGGAAGCGGCGGGCCCGCTTCCGGCATCGGTTACGCGCGGCGGCCGGTTGGCGCAAAAAGCTGCAGAACCGGCCCGTTGCGCGCGATCATTCCTGCGGTTTGTCAGGCTCGGAAGCCGGGGCCGCGGGGGTGGCTGGCGCCTTGGGCGGCAGCACGCTCGGCGCCAGGATCGGCCGGATTGCACCGGACAATGGTCGCGGGGTTGGAATCGCCGGATGACGCGGCAGCGGCTGAGCCATCGGTCGCGCCGTCGGCGGTGCCGCAAACAGCGATGGAGTGACCGGCTCCGGTTTCGGTACCGCGGGCGCGACCGGATGGGCGGACGGCGCGGGCGGCGGAGTTGGCGCTGCCGATGTTGCGGCAGACGCATGGGATTCCGGCGCGCGCGGCGTGACCGGCGCCGGTGTCACCGACGTGGGCTTCACGGGCACCGAGGCCTCCATCGGCGGTGTGGTAGGACGCGGCACGCTGCCGTTGGGTGCAGTCGCCGCGATCGGTTGCGGCGGCGCAGGCGCGACGGGTGCAGGAATCGCGGGCCTGGGTTCCGGGACGGCAAACAGCGACGCGGTCGCGGGCGCCTGTTCGTGCGTCACCGCTGTGGGTGAAGCCGCTGCTGGGGCCGGATGCCTGGCGACCTCTGCTGTTTCCGACGAATGCGGCGATTCGCCGCGCGGAGTGGTCGGCCGCGTCGAGGCAGGCGCGCGGTCGGCATCCTCGTCATCGATATCGTGCGATGCGGCTGGTGCGGCATCATGCGGCGCGGCAGCGTTCGCGTGCTTGCGACGTCGCCCACCGCGGCGGCCGCGGCGGCGCTTGCCGGTGCCCGTGGCATCGGCGGTCACCGGTGTTGCCGGCGCCTCGGCGCCGTTGGCGATGTTTTCGACCGGTTTGGCGAGGTCTGCCTCGGCGCCCGCGGCGGAGACCGGCTTCTGGAGCGTCGGGCGCTGCGCCTCGTGATGCGGTGCCGCGGTCGATTCGCCGCGCGGGGGCCTGGATTCCTGGGCGCGGGACTCGGCGATGGGCTTCGCCGCTGCGGGCGCCGCGGGTTTCTGCGCCGGGCGCGCCTGACGTTGCGCATCTTCGCTGCGCGATTTGCCCGATCTGGATTGCGACGATTTGGATGCCTGCGAGCCTTGCTGGCGCGCGCGGCGCGAATCGCCGTCGCGATCATGGCCGTTGCGGCGCCCGCCATTGCGCGAAGCGTCGGATCGGCGTTCGGAAGAACGTTCGCGGCGTTGCGTGTCGCCCGATTCCATCACGCGCTTCGGCTGGGTCCGTTCGGACGGCGCCGCTTCCGGTGCGGGCGGATTGCGGAACCAGCCGAACAGGCGGCCCAGCAGGCCGCCGGATGGCGCGGCGGGAGGGGACGCGACGGGTGCGACCGATGCAACCGGCGCCGGTGCGATTTCTTCGCGCTGCGGCATCGGCGTGGCGCGCTGGATGCCGCTGACGGCGGGCTCCTCGCCGTGCACCACGACGCCCATCCGCGGTTGCGGCGTAGCCGCCACTTCGGTCAGGCGTTCGTAGCTCGGCTTGGCGTGTTCGCCCATCTCGCTGTCGCGGATGCGGGTGATTTCGAGGTGCGGCGTTTCCAGGTTCTCGTCGGCGACGATCACCACGTGTACCTTGTGGCGTAACTCGATCTCGACCACGCTGGAGCGCTTTTCGTTGAGCAGGAAGTTGGCCACGCGCGGTGGCGCCTGCACCAGCACCTGCCCGGTGTTTTCCTTCATCGCGTGTTCTTCGATCAGGC
>DAIUEL010000060.1:0-13060 GCA_036845145.1 Rhodanobacteraceae bacterium
CGTGGTACTGGCACTTCGTGGACGTGATCTGGCTGTGCCTGTTCCTGTTCGTGTATATCCTGTAGTTTCGGGCCGCAGGACCGTTTGATCTTCGTGCGGGTTGCCTGGCATCGATCCTGAATTCCTTCTCCGCAAGGAGAAGGAATGATGCATTCTGAAGTGGTCTTTCGTTGAACCCAGGCACGGCTACCCGCGGCACGGGGGCTCGATGGAACGCGGAGCGTCACGATGGCTTCGGCTGGCCGCCTGCGCACTGCTCGTGTGCGCAGCAGGCCCCGTGCGAGCCGAGTGCACGCTGGCCAAATACGGCACGCTGTCGGTCGAGATGATCGGCGAACGGCCCACCACGCTGGTCAAGGTCAATGGCGCGGTGACGCGCTTCGCGATCGACACCGGCGCATTCTTCAGCTTCATGTCGCACGCCAATGCCGATGCGCTGGGATTGAAGGTTTTTCCCGCGCCATTCGGGTTCCGGGTGGGCGGAATCGGTGGCTCTGCCGTGGCGGAAGTAACCAAAATCAAGGATCTCGGCATCCTCGATACGGATCTGCACAACATCGATTTCGTGGTCGGCGGCTCGGATGCGGGCCAGGCGTGGGTGGGCGCCAATCTGCTCGATTTCGCGGATCTCGAAATCGACCTCGCGCAGGGCAAGGTGACGCTGTTCAAGCCGGAGGACTGCCGCAAGTCGGCGCTGGCTTATTGGGTCAAGGGCGGCGACACCTACAACGTCGCCGACTTGCATCCTTCCGTCAATTCGAATGACCGGCGCAGTTTCGTCGACGTGACGATCGATGGCAAAACGGTCCGTGCCTTGCTGGACAGCGGTGCCGTCGCCACACTGCTCGATCGGCGGGCCGCCGAACGCGTGGGCATCGATTTGCACGGACCGGGCGTGAAAGCGGGTGGCCCTGTCCACGGTATCGGCGCCAAGACGTACCGATCATGGATCGTGCCCATCGACACATTCTCGGTTGGCACCGAAACGATCCGGCACAGCGAGATGCTGGTGATGGACGGCAATTTCGGTGATGGTTCGACCGACATGATCCTGGGCGTCGATTTCATGCTGGCCCATCACATGTACGTCGCCGGCAGCCAGCGCAAGCTTTATTTCACGTACAACGGTGGGCGGGTCTTTTCGCTGGACACTGCCTCGATTGGCGCGCATGAGTCGGCCGCTGCCGCGGCGAACGATGCAGCGGGCGAACCGAAGACCGCGGCCGATTATGCATTGCGCGGCCAGGCGCGTCGGGCTCGCGGCGAACTCGCGAACGCGCTTTCCGATCTGGATGCGGCCATCCGGCTGGATCCGAGCAGTGCAGACGATCATTTGATACGTGCCCGCATCCTGCTCGCCCAGAAACAGCCCGATGCGGCATTGGACGCCCTGGACAAGGCCCTGGCTCTCGATCCGAAAAATCTCGATGCACGGCTGCTGCGCGCCGAGCAGCGTCACGCGAAAAAGGACGAAGCCGGCGCCGCGGCGGATATCGCGGCGGCGCAAAAGCTCGCGCCGGCCGGTTCGATGCAATCCCATTCCATTGCTTCGCTGTACATCGCCATCGATCAGCCGGCCAACGCCGTGCCTTTGCTGGATGCGTGGATCCGCGCACATGAGGACGACGCTTCGCTCGGCAGCGCGCTCAACGAGCGCTGCTGGGCGCGCGCGTTGGCCAACCAGGCGCTGGGCGATGCGCTGCACGATTGCCGGAAAGCCATCAAGCGCGATGGTGATCGCCCGGCTTATCTGGACAGCCTGGGCATGGTGTATCTGCGGATGGGCAGCTACGCCGAAGCGATCGAGGCGTATCGGCGGGCCCTCTCGCAATCACCCCGCACGGCGTGGTCGCATTACGGCCTTGGGCTGGCGGAATTGCACAGCGGGCAGACCGATGCAGGCAACGGCGAGTTGGCAACGGCGCGTTCGCTCGACAAGGAAATCGACGCGCGTGCCGCCAAGCTTGGCTTGGTCGCGCCAGACGGACCGCCGGGCCAGGCGCCCGGCTCCGTACAGCCTTCCAAATGACGTTGGGCAGGCGGCCCTCAACTGCGATCACCCGCGTGGTCGAAGCTGCCGTCATATCGGCGCTTCGTGGACGTGGTTTGCCTTTGCCTGGCTTGTTTCTACAGTTCGAAGGAAACCTGATCGGGTCGCCGTTGCGCCACGTCGCACGGTTGGCCAGAGTTTGCGATAATCGCGGTTTCCGGTCCTCGTTCTCAGCGCACGTACACCCCGTGCGGATGCAGCACGCCGGTGACGATGCCGATCACGATCAGCGCGAACAGCAGTACCGAAAAGATGACCCGCCGCGTCAATGCCCATACCGTGCGGTTGCTGCCGGTACGGTCGGTCATCATGAAATAAAGCGCCTGGCCCAGTTCGAAGATCACCACCAGAAACACGATGACCAGCACGACCTTGTATAGAGTGGCGAATGTCATGGTGATGGCGCGGGCGGAAAGAACGATTATAACGTTGCGGCGTGCGCGACCGGCGATGTGCGCGGCATGATGCGGTTGCGGCGCCCCGGTCCGTTCGCGGTGTTGTTGACCGTCTTCGGCGTGGCCGTGTTTTGCGCGCTGGGCGTATGGCAACTCGAACGCGCGGCCTACAAGGAGACGGTGCTGACGCGTTTCCACAACGCAGCGACCGCATCCCTGGTCAGTCTTTCCGACGCCCGCGCCGACCGCGAACCGGATGCCTACCCGCACGTCAAGGTCACCGGGCGGTTGCGAGGCGACCGCGTGTATCTGCTGGACGACCAGATGCGCTCGGGCCGGCTGGGCGTGATGGTGTTCGTGCCGTTCCTGCCGGAAGCGTCGACGCGAACGCTGCTGGTGAACTTGGGGTTCCTCGCCAAGATGGGTGCGGACACCACCACGCTGCCGGACATCCCGCCGATCCCGGACCATCCGGTGACGCTCACCGGCATCTACGCGCCCCCGCCGCTGCCGGGTCTGAAGCTGGGCGGCAATCCGCTGGTGCGCGAAAAAACCTGGCCCAAGCTGGTGACGTGGATCGACACGCGGCAGATTGCGGAGGACCTGCACACCCGCGTGTACCCGGACGTTTTGCTGACCGATCCCGATCCGCACAGCGCCTACATCCGCAGTTGGACGGCCAACGTGATGTCGCCCGCCCGCCACCGCGCCTACGCGTTGCAGTGGTTCAGCTTCGCGGCCGCCGCGGTCGTGATGTTCGTGGTGCTGCATCGTGTCAAGCGCGATGACGCTCCGGACGAGGATTGACCCCCGACGACCCGAACCATGGCTGCGCAATGGTTCCACTGCCCCCTTGACTGCCCAGGTCCACAGACTTTCACGTACATTGACGCTTTGAGGTTCCATCATGAATTTGCGCAACCGACGTCGCCTGCAGGCCGGCCTGATCGTCGCGATCTTCGTGGTCCCGGTGATCGTGATGCTGGGACTCACGTTGAACGGCTGGACGCCGCAAGGGCGCAGCTATGGGCAGCGCATCCAGCCCGAACGCGATCTCGCCGGCGTGCCGATGCAACTTGCGGACGGCAAGCCGTTCACGTTCGACAACCACGATGCAGTATGGACGCTGGTGGCATTGCCGGGACCTGGCTGCGCCGAAAAGTGCCTGCGGCAGCTCGACCTGGTCCATCGCGTGCAGATCACGCTCGACAGGCAAGCCGACAAACTGCGGCTGGTGTACCTCGGTGAGCCGCCACAGGGCGCGGCCATCGCGGGATTCGAGAAGGTCTGGACGCTCGCGACCACGCCGTCGCACGCGCTGGACGACCTGCGTCCGACGCCGCCCGATTCGGTCAGCGCATTGCTGGTGACGCCGAGCGGCAAGGCCATCCTGCACTACGCCGCCGGATTCGATCCGGGAGGCCTGCGGCAGGATCTCAAGAAAGCGGTCAAGGTGGCACTGTGATGCCGGCCGCGAGTTTTCCCCTGCGCGCGCTGGCGTGGGCGGCGTGCGTGCTCGCGTTCTTCCTGATCATGTATGGCGCGTTCGTGCGGCTGTCGAACGCCGGACTGTCGTGCCCCGACTGGCCGACCTGCTACGGGCGCGTCACCTGGCCGATCAAGCCGGCCGCCGTGGCCAAGGCCGACAAGGCGTTTCCCCACCGGCCGGTGGAAACCCACAAGGCCTGGCGCGAACAAACCCATCGCTTCGCCGCCGGCACGCTCGGCGTGCTGGTGCTGGTCGAGGCTTTGGTGGCGACCTGGGTGGCCAAGCGGCGGTTTGGTTTGGTGATCGCGGCGGTGGTTTTGATAGGCATCGGCATCCCGCTCTACATGGCCAAGGACTACGTATCGTCCAGCGTGGTCGCTGCACTCGGCGAGGCGTTGCTATTGGGCGTGGCGATCTTCTGGCGACGATCCGGGTGGCGACGCATCGCGGTGCTGGCGCTGGCGGTGGTGTGCTTCCAGGCCCTGCTCGGGATGTGGACGGTGACGTGGCTGCTGAAACCGATCGTGGTGTCGGGCCACTTGCTGGGCGGGATGGCGACGTTCGCGCTGTTGGCATGGATCGCCTGGCGGCTTTCGCTTTCCCCTCTGCCCTCGGGAGAGGGTGCTGTTTCCGCCACGAAGGCAGAAACGGCGGGCGAGGGTTCGGGCTCGCGGATACTTCGCGACTCGACCGGGCCCTCATCCCAGCACTACGCGCTCGGCGCTACGCGCCGCCTCTCCCGAGGGGAGAGGGGCTTATTCTTGGCGGCTGCGATCGGCGTGGTGCTGCTGGCGGGCCAGATCTTTCTCGGCGGCTGGACTTCGTCGAATTACGCGGCGCTGGCTTGCGGCATCGGCGGCTCGGCGTTCCCGACTTGTCTCGGACAATGGTGGCCCTTGATGGATTTCCACCAGGGTTTCGTCCTGTGGCGCGGCATCGGCGTGGATTTCCAGGGGGGCATCCTGGATGCTGCCTCCCGCACCGCGATCCAGATGGTGCATCGCTTTGGTGCCGTGGTGGTCTTTGCGTACCTGTTGTGGCTGGTGCGCCGCGCCGGTCGCGCCGGGATGCGCGGACATGCCGTGGTGCTGGGGCTGCTGCTGCTCCTGCAGGTGGCGCTCGGCATCAGCAACGTCGTGCTGGGCCTGCCATTGCCGATCGCGGTCGCGCACACCGGTGGCGCGGCGCTCCTGCTGTTTGCCTTGGTGGCTTTATTGGTGCGATCGTCCATGACCGCTGCGTCCACGGAGGAAGGGACCGCTGAAACCACGCGTAAACATGAAGGACCCGAACGGCCTTCCATGGCCTGACTTTCCATGAGCGCGTGCGATCGTCCAAGATCGCTGCACTGCCGGAAGTGGCCGAGAGTGTGAATGTTTCCAAGGCGTGAACACCAGAACGGGCTTCCTGCCCTGATTTTTTCGCGAGTGGCCTTGGGCGGACCCTTTACAATGTCATGATGAATACCCGAATCGACCAGGCCGGGCGGGCCGCCGCCTTCGCGGCCGGGGCCACTCGCCCCGCGGCGCGGCGGGCGCCTGCGCTTGCCGGCCAGTACCTCGCCGCCACCAAGCCGCGCATCGTCGCGCTGCTGGTGTTCACCGCGCTGATCGGCATGTTCCTGGCCGCGCCCGGCATTCCGCCGTGGCGCGCGCTGGTGTTCGGCACGCTCGGCATCTGGATGGCGTCGTCTTCCGCGGCGGCACTGAACCAGTTGATCGACCAGCGTATCGACCGGATCATGGCGCGCACCGCGCACCGGCCACTGGTCACCGGCACGCTCACCACGCACCAGGTGCTGGGTTTCGCACTACTGCTGGGCGTTGCCTCGATGCTGATCCTGGGCCTGCTGGTGAACCCGTTGACCGCGCTGCTGACGTTCATCGGCCTGATCGGTTACGCGGTGATCTACACCGCGTTCCTGAAACGCGCGACGCCGCAGAACATCGTGATCGGCGGACTGGCCGGCGCGATCCCGCCGCTGCTCGGTTGGGCGGCGGTGACCGGCATGCAGGCACCGAGCGACTGGGCTTATGGTCTGCTGCTGGTGCTGATCGTGTTCGCGTGGACGCCGCCGCATTTCTGGGCGTTGGCGATCTTCCGCCGCGAGGATTACCGGCGCGCCTGCATCCCGATGCTGCCGGTCGTCTATGGCGTGGAGTACACGCGCTGGCACGTGCTTTTCTATACGATCCTGCTGGTGCTGGTCAGCCTGCTGCCGTACCTCACCGGCATGAGCGGACTGCTGTATCTCGGTGGCGCCGCGGTGCTGGGCATCGCGTATCTGTATTACGCGATCAGGTTGATGCGGCCGCCCGACGAGCGCTTCGCGATGAGCGCGTTCGGCTACTCCATTGTGTATCTGATTGCGCTGTTCGGTTTCCTTCTGGCGGACCACTGGCTGGCCGCTCCGGTGATCCATGTCGGCGGTTACGTGCTCGAACGGATCGGGTAAGCTGCACGACGCGCGCAGGGACAGGTTGCGCGTCGGTGGGCAGTCCGAATCGGGCCCGCCGTGGCCGTGGCTCGCAAGAGGGCGGGGCAGAGCGTGAACGGGATTCTGCTTGTCGTCGCGATCGTCGCGGCATTGACCGGCATCGTGCTCGCGGTGGTGTCGCTGCGTCGCCAGCAGCGCATCACGCGTGAACTTCAGGTCAGCCGCGAGCGCTATCGGCTGGTGGCCGAGGGCGCCAACGACGGCATCTGGGATTTCGATCTCGCCACGCGCCGGATCTATTTTTCGCCGCGCGTGCGCGAAATGCTCGGGTACGACGAAACCGAATTGTCCGGGCCCGACGACATCCGCCGCATCGTGCTGCCGGAGGATTACGAGACCGCGCGCGCCGCGCTGTACGGGCATCTGGAACAGGGCCATCGCGACGAGTTGCGACGCGTGATGCGCATGCGCACCCGCGACGGACGGGTGCTGACGATCCTCGCGCGCAGCGTCGCCCAGTACGCCGCCGATGGCACGCCGGTGCGGGTGGCGGGTTCCTACACCGACATCACCGAGCAGATCGGCAACGAGCGCCAGTTGCAGATCGCGGCCAGCGTGTTCGAGTCCGGCAGCGACGGCATCGTGATCAGCGACGCCCACGATCGCATCCTGTCGGTCAATCGCGCGTTCCTCGGCATGACCGGTTATACCCAGGAGGAGGTGACCGGGCGCCTGTTGCGGGACGTGCAGATCGATTCCGATGCGGTGCGCGCGCGCGAGCAGGCACTGCGTGACGGCGGCTCCTGGAGCGGGGAGGTGGCGTGGCGGCTGCACAATGGCGAAGCCAAGACGCTGGAGACCTCCACCGAAGCGGTGCGTGATGGCTCGGGCGAAGTGCTCTTCCGCATCCACGTCTGCATCGATACAGCCGAGTTGCGCTACGCGCAGGCGCGCATCCGCCACCTCGCGTATTTCGATTCGCTGACCGGCCTGCCCAATCGCACGCACCTGCGCGGCCAGTTCGAGCAGGCGCTAGCGACCGCGCGCTACGCCGGCCAGCCGATCGCGGTGGTGTTTTTCGATCTCGACAACTTCAAGGAGATCAATGACACCGCCGGCCACAGCGTGGGCGACGACGTGATCTGCGCGGCGGCGCAGCGGCTCGGCCAGCACATGCGCGAAGACGACATCCTGTGCCGGTTCGGCGGGGACGAATTCCTGCTGCTGATGCCGAATACCGATGCCGCCGCCGCCGAAGTGCTGACCGGGCAGTTGATGGAACAGCTGTGCAAACCGGTCGAAGTCGAGGGCCGGTTGCTGGACATCGCCGCCAGCGCCGGCTTCAGCATGTTTCCCGACGATGCGCAGGATGCGGAAAACCTGGTGCGCCAGGCGGACACCGCGCTGTTCCGCGCCAAGGAAGAGGGCGGCAACGCAGTGCTGCGCTTCCAGCCGTGGATGGGCGAGGCGGTGAGCTGGCGGCACGACATGCAAGCCGCCTTGCGGGTCGCGATCGTGCGCTCGCAGTTCACGCTGCGCTTCCAGCCGATCGTGGACGTGCGCACCCAGCGGCTGGCGGGCGTCGAGGCCTTGCTGTATTGGAACCGGCCGGGCATGGGGGTGGTGGGGCCGTCGACCTTCATCAGCCTTGCCGAGGAATCGCGGCTGATCGAGCCGATCGGCGCATGGGTGGTCAACGAGGTGTGCCGGCAGGTGGCCGCGTGGAAGCGCGAAAACCTGCCGCCGTTCTACGTGGCGATCAATGTGTCCGGCCTGCAGCTGCGGGTGGCCGGCAAGTTCCAGCAGCACCTGACCGGCGCGATGAAGAAACACGGCGTGGTCAACGATGACCTGGTGCTGGAAATCACCGAGCGCCACCTGGTGCAGGACGTGAAAGGCGGCCTGCCGGTACTGGAAAGCCTGACCGCCAGCGGCATCCGGGTGTCGGTGGATGATTTCGGCACCGGTTATTCCAATCTCGAATCGCTGAAAAACCTGACCGTCCACCAGATCAAGATCGACCGCACGTTCGTCCGCAACCTGATGACCGAGGTCGGCGATCGCGCGATCGTGCGATCGATCATCGCACTGGGCAGAAGCCTGGGCCTGCAGGTGGTGGCGGAGGGCGTGGAGAGTCATGAACAGCAGCAATTGCTGGGTGAATTCGGTTGCGACCTGCTGCAGGGATATCTGTACGCCCGTCCCTTGCCGGCCGCCGGCGTGCAGCCATTCGTCGAGTCGCTGGCCGGCCACGAAATTGACGTGCAGGCTGGCGGTTGAGGATCGGTTGTGTTGAGATAGCGGGTTGCCGTGACGAGGTTTCGCGGCAAGCCTTGGTGTGCCGCAGGTGATGCCTTGAACGCGTTGCTGGATTTCTTGCGCTGGTGGATCCCGTGGGAACCTTCGGCGACGGTGGTCGTGATGTTCGCCGCGGTGGCGTGGCTGTACTGGCGTGGCGCGCGCGTCTCGCCCATCACCGCACCGCGATGGCGGCAACTGCTGTTCTGGCTGGGCCTGCTGATCGTCTACAGCTCGCTGCATACCCATCTCGACTACTACGCCGAGCACCAGTTCTTCGTGAGCCGGCTGCAGCAGTTCGGGCTGCAGCACCTCGGCCCGTTCCTGATCGTGCTGGCCTACCCTCGCGCGACACTACGCCGCGGTTTGCCCTTGCGATGGCGCACGCGCTTCGTGCGGCCGTTGCTGGCCACCGCACCGGTCAGGTTGTTGGCGGGCATCCTGCTGAATCCGCTGGTCGCGTCGTTGTTGTTCGTGGGCCTGATGGCGTTCTGGCTGTGGCCGTCGGTCACCTTCTACACGATGCTGGATTGGCGCTTGTATCGCCTGATGAACTGGAGCATGGTCGTCAGCGGCGTCTTGTACTGGTGGTTGATCCTGGATACCCGGCCCAAGCCGCCCGCCCGGTTTTCACCGGGCACGCGGGTCCTGGTGGAGATGGCCGTGATGGTGCCGCTGATCGTGATCGGCGCCTACATCACTTTCACCAAGACCGACCTGTACCCGATCTTCAGCCTGTGCGGCCGCGCGTTCGGAAACATCACCGCGCTGGCCGACCAGCATTTCGGCGGCCTGATCCAGTGGATTCCCACGTCCTTCATGAGCGCGGTCGGGGCGCTGATCGCATTCGCCCATTGGATATCGCTGGATGCGCGCGGCCGGCTGCCGCGCAACCGGCGCCAGCGCGAATTGATCCGCGCGCGCCAGCAGGCGGCGACTCAGTCACCGGGGCCCGACGCGTTGGCGGGCCGTACCGAAAAATCCGTCTGAAGTTCGCCGCCGCCGGCGAACTCGAACGTCACCTTCACGCGGTCGCCCGGCTTGATGGTGCGCATCGGCTGCGACAGCATCAGGTGATAGCCACCCGGCGAAAGCTCCACGCTGCCGTGCGCCGGGATGTCCAGGTGATCGACCATCTCCATCGTGCTGTCGCCGTGCGCCAGCCGCGAGTGGTGCAGCATCACCATGCCGTAATCGGGGCTGCGGGCACCGTTGAGGCGCAGCGGTTCGTCGCCCGCATTCCGGATCACCGCATAACCTGCGGCCGGCAGCTTGGCCGGCAGCCAGCGGATCCATGCGTGTTCCACCTGCGCACCCGGTGGTGCAGGTGCGGCCGCGAACGCCGTCGCGCTGAGTGCCAACATGGCTGCGCCGATCAAGGTGCGGAAATTCATGATTGCTGGCCCACCAGTATGTTCAGGTCGTGCAGGATTTCGTCGTTGGACGAACCGGGCGTGGCCAGCAATCGCGCGCGGCCCTCGCGATCGAAGATGTAGATCGCCGAGCTGTGGGTGACTTCGTATTCGCCCGAGGACGAGGCTCCGGCCGGCGCGGGTTTGTAGAAGACGCGATAGCGCTTGGCCAACTGCGCGATTGCGTCCGAAGTGCCCGTCAGTCCCACCACGCGCGGATCGAATGCGGTGACGTACTGGTGCAGCACCGGCACCGTGTCGCGGGTCGGGTCCACGGTCACGAACAGGATGCGCATGTCGTCGGCTGCCGCGCCCATCTTCTGCAGCACCGTATGCAGGTGCACCAGGGTCAGCGGGCACACGTCGGGGCAATGGGTGTAGCCGAAATACAGCAGCGTCACCTTGCCGCGATAGGTCGCGGCCGTTACCGGCTGGCCGAGATCGCTTGTCATCTGGAATTTCAGGTCGGGCAGGTGGCCCTGCACATCGTCGAGCTGCCATTGCGGATGCGAGGCGCAGGCGGCGAGTGCGAACAGGGCGCCCGCGGCAAGGCACAGGCGCAACCAACGATGACGGAGTGGCATGGTGCGTGCGAATGGGTGACGACTGGTCATGATAGCGCGTCGGGGATGTGGCTCGTGGCTGAATTCCCGCGCTGTCGGCAGCGATTGCGGGCGCCGCAGGGTTGACGCAAACGGCCGGCGAAACGACAATGCGTGCGTCGGCGGGCGCGCTGCGCGCGTCGGCACTGTCCTCCATTTCACATGACCATGGACGTACACCCTAGTCGCACCGCCGGCACTCGCTTGCATCGAGTGGCGGCGGCCAAATTGGAACCGATCCGCGGCCACCGCGCCCGGACGGCTGGTATTCGCCTCGACTAGGCGCGTCCGGCCCGTCCCTCGAGCGGTGCTGCGGCACTGCTCGAAGAGGAGATGGGCCATGAACCTCCTTCGCAATTTCCTGCGTGCGCGTCTGGCAGCCCGCCATGCGCATTCCAACCGCCGCGACGGCCGCCGCCGCGAGTGGAACGTGACCGTGCCCGCGCCGCGGGTTTTGTCGTGCGATCGACCCTGATCGCGGCGTCTGAGGAGCGCTGGATTGCCGGACGGCTTCGGGTCCGTCCAGTCCAGGACGGACTTTCGTGCCCTGGCTTTCCACAAGTGGTGAGGCGGCGCAACGTTCGGCCTCCGCCACGAATACGCGTGCGTCGCGCGGATGCCGGCGCGTGCTTCGTCGCGCCCGCGCGAAAACGAATGCGAGTTTTCCCTTCGATGTAACGCCGCGGATCCATCGCTCGTTCCGCGGGTGCGTATTCCCCGCCATGGAAACGAGTGATGTCCGGATCTCCACCCCAACCGAATGCCAATGCCGGGGCCGGCAAGGCCCGCGCGGCGCAGCCGCGGCCAACCATCGCGGACAGCGCGTGGACCGATGAAGCGGCCCTGCTGGCGTCCATTGAAACTACCCAGGCCGGACTCGACGAGGAGCAGATCGAAGACCGCCTCGATCGCGACGGCGTCAACCAGGCCACCCACGAAAAGCCGCCGCACTGGGCGCTGCAATTCGCGCACACGTTCTGGAACCCGTTCATCATCGTGCTGCTGGTGCTGGCCTCGGTGCAACTGGTCACCTCGGACGACCCGACCGGCCCCATCATCATCGCCGTGATGGTCGGCATCAGCGTGGTGCTGAGCTTCACCCAGGAATTTCGTTCCTCGCGCGCCGCCGAAAAACTGAAGGCGATGGTGCGCAATACCGCGACCGTGACGCGTCGCGCTTCCGACGGCCACAGCGAACGCATCGAAGTGCCGGTGATCGAACTGGTCGCCGGTGACATCGTGCATCTTTCCGCGGGCGACATGGTGCCCGCCGACCTGCGCCTGCTGGCCGCGAAGGACCTGTTCGTTTCGCAGGCCATCCTGACCGGCGAATCGTTGCCGGTGGAGAAGACCGCGCCCGAGCAAGCGCCATTGCGCGACGAGCGGGTCGAGCCGCTGGACTTGCCGACGATCTGCTACATGGGCACCAACGTGGTCAGCGGCAGCGCGACCGCGGTGGTGGTTGCGACGGGGCCACGCAGTTATCTCGGTTCGCTCGCCCACACGCTCACCAGCAAACGCGCGGAAACCAGTTTCGACCGCGGGGTGAAAAGCGTGTCGTGGCTGCTGATCCGCTTCATGGCGGTGATGGTGCCGATCGTGTTTTTGATCCAGGGGTTCGGCAAGGGCGACTGGCTGGAAGCGTTCCTGTTCGCGATCTCGGTGGCGGTGGGGCTCACGCCGGAAATGCTGCCGCTGATCGTCACCGCCAATCTCGCCAAGGGCGCGCTGGCGATGAGCCGTCGCAAGGTGGTGGTGAAGCAGCTCAACGCGATCCAGAACTTCGGCGCGATGGATGTGTTGTGCACCGACAAGACCGGCACGCTCACGCTCGACAAGATCGTGCTCGAGCAACACCTCGACCTCGACGGCGAGGAGTCCGACGACGCACTGGAATACGGTTATCTCAACAGCCATTTCCAGACCGGCCTGAAAAACCTGATGGACAAGGCGGTGCTGGCGCACCGTGACCTCGAGGATTCCATCGCGAAGTGGAAAGTCGTCGACGAGATTCCGTTCGACTTCCAGCGCCGGCGCATGTCGGTGGTGCTGACCGAAGGACACGGCGAAGACCTGCTGGTGTGCAAGGGCGCGGTCGAGGAGATGCTGTCGATCTGCGCGTTCGCGCGCCACGGCGACAAGGACATTCCGCTCACCGATCATCGCCGCAACAGCATTCGCGCGATGACGCACGCATTGAACGAGGATGGGCTGCGCGTGTTGATCGTCGCGGTGCGGCGCCAATCCGCGGTCAATCGCGCCTACGGGATCGCCGACGAGACCGGCTTGACGGCGATCGGCTGCCTCGCCTTCCTCGATCCACCCAAGGACACCGCGCACACCGCGATCACGGCGCTCAACCACCACGGCGTCGCGG
>DAIUEL010000061.1:0-9435 GCA_036845145.1 Rhodanobacteraceae bacterium
GCGAGGAGCACGGTCAGGATCACCGGTATCTCCTCCGGCAGGATCGCCATGCTCAACGCGACGCTGGCGAGCACGCTGTCGAGGAACGTCCGCGCATTCCATAGCCAGTTGAGCAGGCAATAGCCGGTGGCCAGCAGCAGCGCAACGGCGGTCAAGCCACGAATGAGCTTGCGGGAGGAGCGCTGCAGGCCGGAAACCGGTTCACGGGCCGAGGCCAGCATGGCCCCAATTTCGCCAACCTTGGTTGCCACTCCGGTGGACGACACGCGCGCAAGCCCCACGCCGCGCGTCACCACCGTGCTGGCATACACGCGCTCGTGATCGGAGCCGGCGGTGCGCGCCACGGCAATCGCCTCGCCGGTCAGCAACGACTCGTCGACCTCGAGCTCGCCCTCCAGCAGGATTGCGTCGGCCGCGATCCGATCGCCCTCGTGCAAGGCGAGCAAGTCGCCGGGAACGACCTCGCGCCCGGGGACGCGCAACTTCAACCCGCCACGTATCACCAGCGCGCGCGGCGCCGACAGGTCGCGCAAAGCTTCGAGTGCACGCTGGGTCCTGCGTTCTTGGAACAGGGTGATGCCGATGACGGCAAAAATTGAACCCAGCAGAAAGGCCGCTTCGGCATGGTCGCCCAGTGCCAAATACAGCGCGCCGGCAACCAGCAGCATCAGGAACATCGGCTCGGCCAGCACCTTGAGCACGATCCGGTGCAGCGGTTTGCGCTCGGCGCCTGGCAGCGCGTTCGGACCGAACTCCGCCAGTCGATGCTGCGCCTCCGCATCACTGAGCCCGAGGCGCCACGCATCAGGGCCGTCCGGCTGTTCCGTCGATGGCGATGATTGGCTGGACCCGCTTACTTCACGATCTGCCATCGCTACTTTCGTTTGCACAGGTGTCCGCGATCGATGACCTTCAGCGTCGGCGGATCAGGAAGCCGGCCAGCAAACCGAGTCCCGCACCGATACCGATCGCCGCCCAAGGGTACTGCCGCACGAGGCGTTGCCCCTTGTCTCCGAGCTCGCGCGCATCCTCGGCGAAGTCACGCGTACGTTCGGACACGTCGGACGTGAGCGCCCGCGCCTTCCCGCCGAGCGTGGCGCGCGCCCGGTGCCATCCCTCGCGGGTTTCGTCGGCCGTGGTGCGCAACAATTCTTCCGCGGCGTCCTTGAGATGCTCGACGCTGCGCTTCAAGGACTCTTCGTTGCCCGTTGCAGGGGCGGTTTCGCTTTTCATGGTGGGGCTCCTTGGCGACAACCTCATCATCGGACTGCTTGCTCTGGTGCAATTGACATGCGTCAAGCAAACAGCATCTGTACGCGCGGACTGGGCAGTCTACGGCGCGGCACGTGCATGCGACCCATTTTGTCCCGGAGCGACGAGGCGAGCGAAACCTTTGATGTGCATCAAGACCGCATGGTTTGGCGAGCAGCATCCTGAACCTGGCGGTGCAGACTCGAACATTCCGCCTGGTGCCTTGTGCAATCCCGCCCGTACTTTTCGGAGAGTCCCATCATGAAAAAGTTCGCCACCCTCGTTCTGGCCGGTTCTGCAGCGTTGTTCTCGCTGGGCGCGTTTGCCGCCCCCGTTTGCACCAAGGTTCCGCAGAGCCAGTGGATGCCGCAACAGACGCTGAAGGATCAGCTTGTCAAACAGGGCTACACCATCGACAAGTTCCTGGTCTCGGGCACCTGCTACGAAATCTATGGCAAGAACAAGGCCGGCAGGTTGGTCGAGATCTACTTCGACCCCACCGACGGCCACGTGGTCAAACAGCGCATCAAGTGAAGGAGCGCCGTCCATGGCCACGATCATCCAAACCGCGGCCGGCAGGGAGGCCGGCCACCGGAGGGCGACCGTCAGGGTGTGGGATCCGCTCGTGCGGCTCTTCCACTGGTCGCTGGCGGCATGCGTCTTCGGTGCGTTTTTGGTCGAGGACGGCGACACGCCTCATCGCGTGCTTGGATACATCGCGCTGGGGTTGGTCGCGTTCCGGATATTGTGGGGATTCGTCGGCACGCGGCATGCGCGCTTCCGCGATTGGGTGCGTGGTCCGCGCGCGGTGCGCACCTATCTTCGCGAGCGCCTGACCGGAACTTCGCGCCGCCGACTCGGCCATAATCCCGCCGCCGCGGTGATCATGCTGGTTCTGCTCGCCGGAGTCGTCCTGGTCGGTGTCACCGGCTGGATGCAGACACTCGATGCCTTCTGGGGCGCGCAGTGGCTGGAAGAGCTCCACGCGGTGCTCGCGTGGGGCCTGCTCGGCTTGATCGGCCTCCACGTGCTGGCCGCCCTGGTCGAGAGTTTCCACTACCGCGAAAACCTGATAGCGGCGATGATCCACGGCCGCAAGCGCCCGCTTGACCGCGGCGGACTGCCGCCCTAATCGTGCTTGATGGCGTGGTTGCGCAGGTGCGCGTGACATGGATCATCGCCTAGTGCGCGAGATGGCCGATCCTCGATCCAACCATTCCACGCGAGAGGAGTACTCCATGCGTCCCGCGAGCATCACATTCGGTTTCTTGCTGCTGACGAGTCTGCCGCCATGCATCGCTCTCGCGCAGCAACACGCGCATCGGGCATCCACGCCCACCACCAGCGCGGTACCTGCACAACGCTACACCACCGATGCGACCTTACGCGAACAGATGCGTGCAAACCGCGAAAACGTAGTGACCCTCGAACACCGTGGATCCGGGGACATCAGCAAGGAGTTGGCGGCGCAACTTGCCGACCAGATCACCGGCCACGTCAATACCATCATCGTCAACTGCAAGCTGCCGCCGGACGCAGACACCGCGCTGCACGACATTATTGGACCGCTGCTGCAGAACGCCAGCGCGCTGAAGGCCGATCCCGGACGCAAAGACGCCATTGCGAGGATGCGCGCGGCGCTCGATCAGTACGCCCACACGTTCGATGATCCCGCCTTTTCCCGAAGCAGGAATTGAGTGTCGGCCACGCTACCTCAACTACCGCACGCCGCAACGCGGCGTACAGCGACAGTGGCCGCAGCGGCGTGGCCTTGTTCGAAGCAAGAATCGCATCGCACAACTGCGTCTCGCCGAAACCAGCGTGGAACTGTGGCGCGGTTGGGTAACTGGTATACCGTGGTGCAGGCACGTCATAACGCGCATCAGCACGGGATCGAACTCGAGGGACTGCGGGAGCGTGTTCATGCCGTCAGTCTGCGTGTAGGCGCGGGATCGGCATTGATGGAGATCAACACAAACCGAAAAGCCCTTTCAATGGTGCAATTAGTCGTCGTTGATGACGGCCGCCCAGTCGCGTTCGTCGTCGGCGTGCACCTCGAACCACATCGCATTGAGGATGCCGAAGCTGCATGCGAGACCAACTCCCAGCAGCCATGTGAAGTACCACATAATGAAACCTCCTGACCCAATCGGGTCGTTCAATATTTTCCTGTCTTTCCGGTATCCACTGGCCAGAACTTCAGTCCTTCAGGGCCCAAGCGGACAAGGCGGACCAGCATGACCGCACCTGCCGCAAAGAACCCTGCGATGAGCAGGCAGGCGACAATGCCGACGATCGCCTCTGGGCGACTGGCGTGCGTTTCGGTGACCGGCAAAAGTCCATCGACCAGCCAGGGTCCGCGCCCGACTTCGCTCACGATCCAACCCAGTGCTCCCGCCATCCATGGCAGCGGCAGGCTCCATGCCGCGATTCCCAGGAAGGCGCGTTTTTCCAGTCGGCGTTTCGAAGCCAGCCAGAACGCACAGCCAAACAGCGCGATGCTGTAAATGCCCAGCAGCACCATGAGACGAAAAGTCCAGAACAGGAGCGGCACATTCGGAATCGTGCTCCTGGCTGCGGCGGCAATTTGATCGCTGCTCGCCCGTGCGGGATGCTGGGTGCCGCGCAACAGCAGCAATGCGTATCCGAAGTTGGGGTTATCATCTGCATCGAAAACGGGGCCGCTCACGCCCGAGGGATCGGCCCATGGCGTGTCCAAGGTGGTAAATGCGGCAATGCCATCCCGGATGCGCGTTGCGTTCACTGCCTCGAGCTCGTCCAGGCCGGCAACCGACTTCCTCCATGAATGGGTGGCGCCCCACCCCAGCACCCATGGAATGTCCACGGCAGCGTGCGTCGTGCGGCTGCTGCCATCGGGAAGCCCAAAGATCGTGAATGGTGCTGGTGCTGTTTGGGTCTGCCATGCCGCAGCGATCGCGGCAATTCGCATCTGTTGGCCAGGCGATGCGGCATAACCGCTCCGATCGCCAAGCACCGCCAGCGAAAGCGCTGCTGCGAAACCGAAACTCGCGGCCACGGCGAACGAACGGCGCGCAATCCGCACGTTGCGGTCGAGCAACAGGTACCACGCCGAAATCGAAAGCACCAAGGTTGCGGCAACGAGGTAACACGCGCCCATCAGATGCACGAATCGCGATTGCGCAGCCGGATTCATCAACACCGCCGGCAGATCATAAATCCAGACCTGCAGGCTGCCGGGGTCAAGTTCAACGCCAGCTGGGTTGTCCAGCAGGCCGTACCCGATCGAAACCTTCAACACCGCGATCCCGAACAATGGCACCCACAACCAAGTAACGAGCAGATGCCGAATTCGATGTGGGTTCCACCAATCACGGAACCAGTTCCAGAGCAGCAAGCCAAACGCGAGTACGAACGGCAGGAAAAAACCGACCAGTGCCGGGCTGGACATCCCATGAACATGCTTGGTGAAGCGGCCGGGATCCACAACGTACAGGATCGTGAGCGCGACCGAACCAACGGCCCACATGAGCAGGGCCACGCCGAACAACTTGCCCCAGAAGCGGGCGGTTTGCTTCCATATTTCCCGCCCGGTCATGACGTAAACGCTTTCTATGATCGCGATGATCGGCGGTAGCCCTGCTGCCAACGGCAGCAGTGTGGCGCAGTACAACGCCACGATTTGCGGCCACAAAGCTGAAACATCGAACGCCGGGGAACCGGTCATGGCACTTGCTCCGAGTGGCGGGTGGCTGCTATGGCGCGATCAACGCACCACCAACACCGAGATGCCGGTATGGTTCAGGACCTGTTGCGTTTGGCTTCCGAGTACGAGCCGCGCGATACCCTGCCGGCCATGAGATGCCATCACGATCAGGTCGCATCGGGCCTTTTGAGCCGCTGCGACGATGGCTTCGTGGGGTCGATCACCTCGCTTCGCGATGGTGTCGCAATCTACGCCCGCGAGCTCGGCCTCGCGTTCCAACGGAGCGAACAGCCTGTCCGCGTGGGCCCGGGCAAGTGCTTGCAGTTCCTCGGGTGGCGGCTCCAGCAGTTCCTCGACGATGCCGGCGTGGTTGAATTCCGTCATCGCATGAAAGCCCGTCACGCGAGCATCGATTTTCTTCGCGAGCGCCACGCCCAATTTGATCGCGTGGCGCGAACCTGGATCGTCGTCGATCGGAATGAGAATGTGCGTGAACATGTCTAGGTTTCCCTGGGCCGCGCCCCGTCCCTGGCGCGCGGCCCGAACACTTGCCTGAATCGCGATTCAGGCCGCGATCGTTGTTTGATCGATGACGTTGCGGACTCCCGGTGCCCGCCATGCGGCCAGGCGCGTCGCGTTCCGCTCGCTCGGAGAATCCAGTTGCCCACAAAGCGTCACGGTTCCGCCATTCACCACCACCGAGATGGTCTTGGCGCGCCGGAAAGATCGCCTGCGCAACGCTGCCTCGATCTGGCGCGTGACGTCGCGTGGTTCGATCCTCGGCTTGATCTCGATCAGATTGACCAAGCCCTTGATGCCCACCAGGTTGCGCATTGCGGATTCCGCGGCGCGGCTCTGGTATTCCCATTCCACATTGCCGGACAACACCAACCAACCATGCTTGACCGCCACCTTCACTCTGCGCGGCGGAATCGACGTGTTCCACGCCAACACGTTGTGGGCGGCCTTGGCGATGTCTCTGTCCGATCGCCAGTCGTTGCTAGGCAGCTCGACTTCGAGGTCCGCAATCACGCCCTCCACACCGCTCACGCGCCACGCTGCCGTTTGCGCGCTGCATTTCTGCGCGTAGCTGTTCACCAGCCCCGTGAGGGTCGCGATGCCAGCCTGCACCTCCACGTCGATCCGGCCCGAATCGACGGATGGATCCCAGTTCAATTCCGCCGTCACGTCTCGTTGAAGTTCCTTGTCGGTTTTCATCACGCGATCTCCTCGGCACGAATCAACTATCGACTTTCAAGGAAGCTCCGATTTGATTCGCATCAACTCAATGAGGGAAAGCCTGCTGGACGGACTCCAAGCCTTTCGGGCGATCCACATCACAGCCCGGTGTTGTACGGCCAGAACGCCTACACGCCTGCTCGGTCGCTCCAGGGCAGCGTGCCGTGCAGATAGCGCAGGCAAGGCGCCAAACATGGCGGCTGCGCATGATTGGGTGTCAGAAAGGCGCCGTGGCGGGCCGAGTGCCTTCGCTTTAGGACGCGCGCACGAGCCGGCTCGCAGCAATCTCCTGCTCGCGCAGGCGCTGGCAATGGATGCAGCGCTTGGCCGTGGGATAAGCCAGCAGACGTTCGTACGTGATTGGTTCGCCGCAATCGGTGCAGATGCCATAGGTGCCCGCCGACAAGCGTTCGCGCGCGGCCTTGATGTCGCGCACATCCTGGACATCCTGGTTGAACACCGCGTCATCCGCAGCGAGCGTAGCTTCGACCAGCGCTGCATCGATCCAGTCGGCCGGAACGCCTTCATCGCGTTCGCCGCGCGTGCGCTCCCTGACGGCACGGATCTCTTCGAGTTCGCGGGCGAAGCGGACGTCCATCAAATCGGACAAGTGCTTGATTTGTTGCTGCGTCAACGTGGCCATACTGCCTCCAGATGCATCGGAACCATCGATGGACGGGCGCGGCCACCTCGACGCCGGGCCGGTCAAAATCGACCTGTATCCAAACTATCGACTGGCGCTGCATCGATGTTGATGTGGGTCAATGCACCGGCAATCCGTCATCAATCACCATCGGCATGGGCTTCGAAGATTTTCCGGCGCGCGATTTGGCGCAGCCGGGGGAACGCCATTCCTCAGCGACCACCGATATCGAGGGAGTCTTTCCAGCCCGCCGTGACGACGGTCCTGATATAAGATTCACCCCTGCTTACCGCATCACGTGCAGGCGCCATGCGAGATCGAGTGCACTTGCTGGTCGTTGATGACGATACCGGCGTCCTGGACTTGCTCCGTCGCTATTTCACCGGCCAAGGTTTCGAAGTCAGCACCGCGGCGAATGGCGCCGAGATGCGCGACGCGCTCACCAGAACGGCCGTTGATCTCGTAATGCTCGACCTCGGTCTTCCCGGCGAGGACGGTTTTGAGCTTACGCGCCAGCTGCGCAAGAGCTGGAATGGCGCGCTCATCATCATCACCGGCCGTGGCGAATCGGTGGATCGCGTGGTCGGGCTGGAACTGGGGGCCGACGATTACGTCACCAAACCCTTCGATTTGCGCGAGTTGCTGGCACGAGTGCGCAGCGTGCTGAGGCGCGCCCATCAGAATGCCACCCCCGATGACGCGGCCAATCAGGTTGCGTTCCAATTCGGCAATTTTCTCCTCAGCCCCCAGTCACGCACCCTCCGTACCACCGGTGGAGCGACGATTGCACTCACAACCGGCGAATACGAGCTGCTGCGCGTGCTCGTCGAACACCCCAACCGTGTGTTGTCGCGCGACGATTTGATGGAACACATCCATGGCCGCAACGCCGGTCCGTTCGACCGCGCCATCGACGTACAGATTGGGCGATTGCGCCGCAAGGTCGAATCCGACCCGGCCAACCCGGAATTGATCAGGTCTGTACGCGGCGCCGGGTACCTCTTTTCGGCGCGCGTTTCCAGGCAGGGGCATGGATGAACCAACAGGATCTCCCCGCCGTCAGCTTCGTGATGTTGAGCATGTGGTTCGATATCGCGCCCGACGCGATGATCGCGGTGGACCGGAAAGGCGCCATCGTGCTGGCCAATGCGCAGGCCGAACGCATGTTCGGTTACGGGCAAGGCGCACTGCAGGGCCTGGCGCTGGAAGCGCTGGTGCCGGAATCGCTGCGTCAGGCACACCGGTCGCACCGCGACGATTACATGGCCAGACCCCGCATTCGCCCGATGGGAATCGGCTACGAATTGATGGGCCTTAAGCACGAAGGCCAAACGTTTCCCCTTGAAATCGGCCTGAGCTCCATCGCCACGGACAAGGGCGTGATCGCGATCGCTTCAGTGCGCGATATTTCCGAAACCCGGCGCGTGCGGCAGGCGCTCGAACGCGCGCAACGGGACAGCTACATCGCGTTGATAAGCCGGCTGGCACTGGAGTCCCCCGATTACGAACTGGCGATCCGGCGGATCCTCGAGTTGACGGTGGCGGCACTGGAACTGCCCGCGGCCGCCATTTTCGCAACCGACTGGCGGCACAGCGCGTTCCATATACGCGCCTCCACCGGGCTTTCCGAGCAAACTGCCCGCACGATTACCTCCATTCTCGGGAACGCCGATTCCATTCGGAGTGCCTTCGACGCGCGGAAACACGACGTGATCACGTCCGACATGATGCAGGACGGTTCTTCCGAGACGATCCGCGCAGATCTTTCCAGAGCGGGATTTCACGATGTAGCGCTGGTTCCGCTTTTCGTCCGGCAAGAGGCGTTGGGCTTTCTGCTTGTACTGGCCGCCGCGCCGCGCAGTTTCGACGAAGGCAAGGTGAATTTCCTGCAGTCGATTGCCAGCTTGCTGACGTCGGCGATACAGCGCAGTCGAACCGAAGAACAGTTGGCGCATGCGCAACGGCTGGACGCTGTTGGCCAGCTCACCGGCGGTGTCGCGCACGACTTCAACAACCTGCTGACAGTGATCTCGGGGAACTTGCAACTCCTGGAGGCTGAGTTGTCCGACCAGCCGAGCTTGCAGGAGATCATCGATAGCGCACTACGCGCCGTGGAGAGGGGTTCTTATCTCACCCGCCGGTTGCTCACTTTCGCGCGCCGGCAACCGCTGCAGCCGAGGCCGGTCGTGCCGCAACCGCTCATGGAAGAGCTGGGTTCGATGCTCCGGCGTACATTGGGCGAATCGATTGTGGTGCAGATCGACTGCGCGGCGGAGGTTCCGGACCTGTACGCCGACCCCAATGAACTGGATACGGCGCTGGTCAATCTTGCGTTGAATGCACGCGATGCGATGCCACGCGGCGGGCGGCTCGGCATCAGCGTGCGCGAAATCAATTTGGATGACGTCAACCAATGGAAGCTTCCAGCCGGCCGTTACGTGGCCGTTGCTGTCAGCGATACCGGCACGGGAATGCCACCGGACGTGCAGGCGCATGCCTTTGAACCCTTTTTCACTACCAAGGAATCCGGCAAGGGCAGCGGGCTGGGCCTCAGCATGGTCTACGGATTCGCCACCCAATCAGGCGGGGCCATCACGATCGACAGCCGACTCGGCTA
>DAIUEL010000061.1:9535-12991 GCA_036845145.1 Rhodanobacteraceae bacterium
ACGTGGACCTGCTGTTTTCGGACGTGGTGCTGGGCAGTGGCATGGATGGTATCGAACTGGCTCGCGAAGCTCGCCGCGTCCGGCCTGATCTCCCGATACTGCTTGCCTCCGGCTACCCGGGCTCGGGCGACAGGCGGCACGAAGGGTCGGAAGAAACTTTCGAGTTGCTGCGCAAACCGTATCGGCGCGAGCAGCTCACCGGTGCAATCCGGCGGCTGCTCGACAGTGCCTGACCCTTGTCACTGAAGCGCGCGGGAGGCGCCTGCGCAAATGCTCAGCTTCGGGATATCCAGCAGTTTCACTTCGCGCCGCAGCACCGAAATGTACTCAAGCTGCTCGAGATGCGACAGTGCCCGACTCACAGTCTCGTGTTTAAGTGCGAGGAAACTCGCGATGTCGGCGCGCCCCATGCGCAGGATGAAGTGGCTGGCACTGAACCCGAGGCGGGCAAAGCGCCTGGCGATGTCGAGTAGGAATGCCGCCACGCGTTGCTCGGCAGGCAGGGTTCCAATGGTCAGCATCCAGGATCGATCGCGCCGGATTTCCTCAGCCAGGGCGGACGACAACCGGACTTGCAGCTCCGGAATGTGCAGGCACGCCGTAAGCACCGGCGGATAAGGCAGCTCCCAGATCTGCGAATCCTCCAAGGCGACTGCATCACAGGTGTGGATCGCAAGGCCAATGGACTCGACACCGAGAAGGTCGCCGCGCATCCGGAAGCCGGTCACCTGCTCGCGGCCGTCTTCCGACAGTTCGCACGTCTTCAGAAAGCCGGCATGGACAAGATACAAGGCGTGGAATGGTTGTCCGTTCCGGTACAGGTATTGGCCCGCCCTTACCTTCCTTCGCGTCACGACCATGTGTCGCTGCAGTTCCTCGATGTCCAGTTCGAGTGGCAGTTCGATGGTACCCGGCTGCGGGGTAGACGTTTCGATCGTGGACGGGACAAAGGATGTATCCATGGTGGTGCTCCGGTCGTGACTGCATTCGCCGCCAAGATGCGATGCCACCGTCACAGCAGGATGTCCATGGCGCAACGCTGTGTAACGGTGCGTAACAAGCATGCCTTTACCGCACCCGGAATTGACAAAGATCAGATATCGACGCCGACCGATGCGGATAGTGGGCGCTGTCCATACGACCCTGTTTCCATGATCGATTTGCACAGATCGTCCCCCTTTGTTGACCTTGCAGCTGTCGAGGCTTGGGACGCGTGGTTCCGATGGCGGGAGAACGCCGATCTGCGCGATCTTTCCATCGAGGACACTTGGCGGCGCGTGTCGGCCTCGCTGGCCTCGATCGAACCAGGTGGGGAAACCACGACATGGCAGGCGCGCTTTACGGATGCGTTTGCGTCGTGGCGCCTATTGCCCGACGAACGCCTGCTCGCGTGCGCCGGCACCGGCCGGGCCACACATTGGGATGGAGTGCTGCATGCCTCCCTGAATGCAGCAGGTTTCGTATGCCAGAGCCCAGCCACGGACGCGTCGATTGATCTGGCCGCGCTGAGTGACTGCGCGGCGCTGGCGGTTCGCGCACTGGACAACGCGGCGCTGGAGGCGGGCATCGCTGCGCCGCATCTGCGCATCGGCATGATCGGTGTCGCCGACGCACTTGCACTGCTGGGCCTACGTTACGACAGCGACCCTGGCCGTAGGCAGGCAGGAGCCATGGCAAGAGCGCTCGTCGAGGGATGCATGCACGGGAGCATCATGCTCGCCGCTGAGCGTGGGTCCTGCGGACAAGAGGCGCATGTTTCCATTGCGCGCGCGAGGTTACGCGGGTTGCCGGGAGATCTCCTGAATGCTGCCGCCCGCCACGGCGTGCGCCACGTGCAGCTGACGGCGATCACATCGCAACCTCGGCTCGCGCTGTTGGCGAACGACGTGGCCGATGCCGTTGATCCGCTGCGGGGAAAGAATCATGCAATCTTGATCAGTACTTCGGACGGGCAGCGCACCACCGTGCGTTCATCCGGATACGCGCTGAATCTCCTGCGCGCAGGTGGAATCAAGCACGAAGACATGCCGGACACACTCCCGGACATGTCATGGACCGCACAGATCAAGATGCGGTCCACCCTGCAACCATGGATGGACGACCCCATCGACTATCCATTGCTGGCGACGAATGACCTGGGCGAGGCGCAGCGGCTCGAAGCAAGAAAGCTCGCTGAGGGCCACGAGCTGGGAGAGCCAACTTGGCGTGAGGTCGCTGATCTGCAGCCCCGGTGATCTTCACGTGCTCAATGCAGCACGCCGGCATCCGGTGACGACCACGACCAGTCGCGCACCTCCGGCAGGTCCACCCCGTTTTCGCGGATGTAGTGGTTGTGCTCGATCAGCTTGTCGAGCAGCTTCTGCTTGAGGTACGCCGTCTTCGCGGCAAGCCCGGGCACTCGCTGGAGCACGTCCATCACGAGGTGCCAGCGGTCCAGGTCGTTCAACACGGTCATGTCGAAGGGCGTGGTGATCGTGCCCTCCTCCTTGTAGCCGTGCACATGGAAATTGTCGTGGTTGCGGCGTCGATAGGTCAGGCGATGGATCAACGCCGGGTAACCGTGGTAGGCGAAGATGACAGGCTTGCCTGTTGTGAACAACTGATCGAAGTCCTCATCGTTCAAGCCGTGCGGGTGCAGACTGTGCGATTCGAGCTTCATCAGGTCGACCAAGTTGACGACGCGTACCTTCACGTCCGGCAATTGGCGGCGCAGGATCGAAGCCGCTGCGAGCGTCTCCAGCGTTGGCACGTCGCCCGCACAGGCCAGCACCACGTCCGGTTCGCCACCTTCGTCGTTGCTTGCCCACGGCCAGATGCCGATGCCGCGGCTGCAATGGCTGATTGCGGCCTCGATATCAAGCCATTGCGGAGCCGGGTGCTTGCCCGCGACTACCACGTTGACGTAGTGCCGGCTGCGCAGGCAGTGATCCATCACCGACAGCAGGCAGTTCGCGTCGGGTGGCAGGTACACGCGCACGATCTCCGCCTTCTTGTTGACCACGTGATCGATGAAGCCGGGATCCTGATGCGTGAAACCGTTGTGGTCCTGGCGCCATACGTGCGAGGCCAGCAGGTAATTCAGTGAAGCGATCCTGCGGCGCCATGGAATGCTCGCAGTCATCTTCAGCCACTTGGCATGCTGGTTGAACATCGAATCCACGATATGGATGAAGGCTTCGTAGCAGTTGAAGAGACCGTGGCGGCCAGTCAGCAGATAACCTTCCAGCCAGCCTTCACACTGGTGTTCGCTGAGCATCTCGAGAACGCGTCCCTCGGGCGCAAGGAACTCGTCGGTCCCGATAACGGGCGGCTCCCATTGCCGGTTGGTGGCTTCGAACGCCGCTTCCAGTCCATTCGAAACGGTTTCGTCCGGACCAAAAATGCGAAAGTTGCGCTGGCCATCATTGGCGCGGATCACTTCGCGGAGAAATCGGCCAAGCACGCGCGTGTCGCCGA
>DAIUEL010000062.1:0-12950 GCA_036845145.1 Rhodanobacteraceae bacterium
GAACTGTTCGATCGGCACGATGCCTTCCGATTTCAGTCCGGCGTTCACCACCACCACATCGGGGCGGATCTCGACAACGGTGCCGGAGACGATGGCTCCGGGTTTCAATTTGGCCAGCGACTGGCTCTGTTCAAACAGTTCGGCAAAACTTTCGGTCATGGGAATTCCAGGTTGGGAATGGATCGCGATGCCTGCAAGTTCCATCGGGTTCAAGCTCCACAGGCGACGATCCGCCGGTTGGGGGATGCGCATTGGCATCCATGGATGGGGATTTTGATTTGCAAAACCGGACATCCTGCCGCGGTTTGCAAGCAAACGGACGCGGCATAGCCGCGCCACGTTTGCCGCGTGCCGGCACCTCCATGTGCCGGGTGCAACGATTCACGGCCTTCGCACGACGGCGAGTACTTCGGCCACCACCGCTGGAATCGGCTGTCCGGTGGTGTCGATCACCACCGCATCGACAGCCGGCCGCAACGGCGCAACCGTGCGCGACGCGTCCCGCGCGTCACGCAACTCGATTTCGTGCAAAAGGCTGGTTAGTGTAACGGCAAGTCCCTTTGCCTTCAACTGCTTATAGCGCCTTTCCGCACGCTCGGCGGCGCTGGCGGTCAGGAACACCTTGGATGGCGCGTCCGGGAAGATCACGGTGCCCATGTCGCGCCCGTCTGCCACCAGCCCCGGCGCCCGGCGGAACGCCAACTGCTTGCCCACCAAGGCTTTTCGCACCTCCGGCAGGGCTGCGATCGCCGAGGCCGCCGCGCCCGCGGTTTCGGTGCGGATCGCGTCGGTGGCATCTTGCCCATCGATGATCACCCGGGTTTCGCCGCCATCACCGGGGTCGCGGAATTCGATCCGGGTCGCCGCCGCGCAGCGCGTGACGGCGTCGGCATCGGAAAGGTCCAGGCCCTTGAGGCCCGCCGCGTAGCCGACGGCGCGATAGATCGCCCCGGAATCCAGCATGTGCCAGCCCATTCGATCCGCCACCGCGCGTGCGATGGTGCCCTTGCCGGAGCCCGAGGGACCATCGATGGTGAGTACCGGCACGGAATCGTTCTTCGTCATCTGGCAATTTTAACGGATGCCCGTCCGGCTCAGGCCGCGTGCACTGCCAAACCGCAGCCATTCGCCAATTCGATGAACCCGGGAAACGAAGTGGCGACATTCGCGCAATCACGGATCGTGACCGTGCCGTCCGCGACCGCACCCGCGATCGCGAACGCCATCGCGATGCGATGATCGCCATGCGATTCCACGATGCCGCCGTGCAGCGTGCTGCCTTCGATCACCGCGCCATCCGGCGTTTCCTCGATGCGCGCACCCAGCACGCGCAGGCCGGTTGCCATCACCGCCAGGCGATCCGATTCCTTCACCCGTAACTCTTCCGCCCCGCGGATCGTGGTGACACCTTCCGCGCTCGCTGCTGCGACGAACAGCGCGGGGAATTCATCGATCATGTCGGCCACGTGTTCCACCGGTACCTCGATGCCACGCAAGGGCGCGTGACGCACGACCAGGTCCGCGACCGGTTCGCCGCCCGCATCGCGTGCGTTCGCTTCGACGATCCTCGCGCCCATCGCGCGCAATACCTGCAGCAATCCCGTCCGGCGCGCGTTCACGCCGATGTTTCGCAAGACCAGCTCCGAACCCGGCACGATGCTCGCGGCCACGAGGAAGAACGCCGCCGAGGAAAAATCCGCGGGTACCTCGACCTCGATCGCGCGCAATGCGTGGCCGCCGGCAAGCCGCGCTTTGCCCGGACCGAATTCCACCGGCCAGCCGAACGCACGCAGCATGCGTTCGGTGTAGTCGCGGGTCGGGCGCGGTTCGACGACCGCTGTTTCACCTTCGGCATGCAAACCCGCCAGCAGCAGCGCGGATTTCACCTGCGCGCTCGCGACGGGCGACACATAGTCGACGCCGCGCAAACCGCGCCCACCATGCACACGGAGCGGTGGCGTGCCCGCCTCCGTGGTTTCGATGAAAGCGCCCATGGTCGACAAAGGCCCGGTCACGCGCCGCATCGGACGTTTCGAGAGCGACGCATCGCCCGCCAAGACCGAATCGAATCCCTGCCCCGCCATCACCCCGCACAGCAGACGCATCGCGGTGCCGGAATTGCCGCAATCGAGCACGCCTTCCGGTGCGTGCAACCCGCGCAAGCCGACGCCATGCACGACGCGTTCGCCCGGCGAAGGTTCGTCGACATGCACGCCCATCTGCGCGAATATGCGCGCGGTAGCGCGGGTGTCTTCGCCTTCCAGAAACCCACGGATGCGCGACGTGCCCTCGGCCAACGCAGAAAGCATGATGGCGCGATGCGAAATCGATTTGTCGCCGGGCACCCGGATTTCGCCGCGCAGGCCGCGCGTCGGCGAAGTGACCCAATCGAGCCGCGCGCTCACGGCAACGCGCTCAACAGGCGTCGATTCTCCGCGCGGTTGCCGACGCTGATGCGCAACGCGCGCGGCAGGCCGTAGCCGCCCATCGGCCGCACGATCACGCCGTGCTCGAACAAATGATTTTCCAGCTTCGACGCATCACGCGGCAACACGCACAACAGGAAGTTGGTTTGTGATGGCAGGCAGCGATAGCCACGCTCCAGCAATTCTTCGCGCAACCATTCGCGCTCCGCGCGGTTGAACGCCCGCGCCTTGGCCAGCCATGGCTTGTCGCCCAGCGCGGCGGTCGCGCCTGCGAGTGCCACGTTGTTGACGTTGAACGATTCCCGCAGGCGCTCCAGCACGGAGACCACGCTCGGGTGTGCGACCAGGTAGCCGACGCGCATCCCGGCCAGTCCATAGGCTTTCGAAAAGGTTCGCGTGATGACGAGATTCGGATACCGGTCCGCGAATGCGAGCGCCGTGGACAGTCCCGTCGCTTCCACGTATTCGTGATAGGCCTCGTCCACGACGACCACGACGTCGCGCGGCACCGCCGCGAGGAATTTTTCGAGCGCCGCGTCGTCGAACCAGGTGCCGGTGGGATTGTTAGGGTTGGCCAGATACACGATCCGGGTGTCGCGGCGAACCGCTTTAGCCATCGCACGGAGGTCGTGGCCCAGTGGCGCCGCGCGATCACTGCGCGGCAACGCCGGCACGCAGATCGCGCGCGCACCGGCCGCGGCCGTCGCAATCGGGAAAACCGCGAACCCGAATTGGGAGAACACGATCGAGCATTGGGCGTCGGCGAAGCATTGCGCCAGCAGCATCAGCAATTCGTGCGAACCGTTCCCCAGCGCGATTCGGTCGACGCCGACATCGAGGTGCCCGGCCAGCGCCCGCTTCAAAGTCATGCCGCGCGGATCGGGATAACGGAAGGTCTCGCCCAATGCAGCGCGCATGGCTTTCAATGCACGGGGGCTGGGGCCGAGCGGATTTTCGTTCGAGCCCAGCTCCGCGATCGCGTCGCCGAAGCGTTCGCGCAGCACCGGCAAGTCGTGGCCCGGATCGTAGGCCCGAAGTGTGGCGGTGGCGGCGTTCACGAGGAACGCGGCATCAAAGGTGGGTGGCGCCTTGCGCAGTCGGGCGATGCTAGCCATGGGTACGCCGGAACTCCGCCATGAAATCAACCAATGCGCGCACGGCGTTCTCCGACACGGCGTTGTAGAGCGAGGCGCGAATGCCGCCCAACGCGCGATGGCCCTTCAACCCCAGCAGGCCGGCTTCGGCGGCCTCGGCTACGAGCAGGGATTCCAGCGCCGCGTCGCGCAGATTGAAAATCACGTTCATGCGCGAGCGTGCCGCCGGGTCGACGTGGTTGCCGTAATAGCCTCCGGAGCCATCGATCGCCGCATACAGCGCATCCGACTTGGCACGATTGCGCCGCGCCATTTCTTCCAGCCCGCCCTGCTGCTTCAGCCACTGGAACGTCAAGCCCGCGAGATACCAGCCCCAGGTATTGGGCGTGTTCAACATGGAGTCCGCGGCGGCGTGATCGGCGTAGCGAAAGATGCGCGGCAGCGGACGCGGGTGGCGTTCCAGCAGATCCTCGCGCACGATCATCACCACCAGCCCGGAAGGGCCGATGTTCTTCTGCGCCCCGGCATAGATCAACCCGAATCTGGAAACATCCAGCGGGTGCGACAGGATGTCGGACGACATGTCCGCGATCAGCGGCACGTCGCCGACCTCGGGAATGTCGCGCATCTCGACGCCGTGGATGGTTTCGTTGGTGGTGATGTGCACGTACGCGGAGTGCGGATCGAGATCCCAGCTCGCGCGATCGGGAATGGAGCGGTAGCCGTCGGCCTTGGAACTCGCCGCGACGTGCGGCACCGCATATAGCGCGGCTTCGCTGACCGCCTTCTCGCCCCAGTGGCCGTTGACGATGTAATCGGCGCGCTGGCCGTCGGCCGCGAGATTCATCGGGATCTGCGCGAAATGCTGGGTGGCGCCGCCCTGCAGGAACAGCACCTTGTAGTCCGACGGGATGTCGAGCAGATCGCGGAGATCGGCTTCGACGCGAGCGGCCATGTCCATGAACGCCTTGCCGCGATGGCTGATTTCCATCACCGACGCGCGCGCGCCGTTCCATTCCAGCAGTTCCGCCTGGGCACGTTTCAACACGTCTTCCGGCAACGCGGCCGGGCCGGCACTGAAATTACATGCTCGCGACATTCGAGTCACCTGAAGGATTGGAACACGGTTCGCGCTACCACCGGAAATACAGGAACAGCGCGATGATCATGGCCAGCAACGCCGCCGCCGCGATCAGCCACCAGATTTCCGTGGGGGCGGACGCTTGCGGCGCGGGCGGCGCTTCGGCCACCACCACCGGCGGTGGCGGCAGCGACGCGAGGTGCGCCGCGTACTGCAGCCCCGGTGCTTCCACCACCAGACGATGTTCGCCCAACACGATCTGGTCGCCCGGCGACAGTCGCACGCGGCTGCAGCGCCAACCATTGACGCGTGGTGCGGCGCTTTCGGATTCGAAAACCAATCCTTCGGCATCCTCGGTGACGCAGCACGCGTACGCCAGTTCGCCGAAGTGACGGCTGCCGGCGCCAAGATGCAGCTCCGGCGCCACCGCGAGCGCCCGCCCCGATGTGGCTCCCGACACGATGCGCAGGACGGCCCGGCCGGCCGATACCGCCTTGGCATCCATGCGATCTGCCTCCCGCGGCGCGGCATCGCTCGTCACCAGGAACTTGTTGGCGCCCAACGTTACGGTGTCGCCATAGCGCAGCAACGCCTGCTCGCGCACCGCGCGCGCATTCACGTACACGCGCTGGCAGCCCCGCAGCACGGCCAGCACCAGTCCCCGCGCATCGGCGGTGATCGTCGCGTGGTGCGGATCGACGCCCATGCCGACCGGCACGATATCGTTGTCCGGTGCGCTGCCGATGCGCACCGGGCCATTGCCGCAGGAAACCGGATCACGGGCTGGATGGACGCAAACGACGCGCATGCGTGGCGTGGCTGGCCGAAAGCGCGCCAATGTAGCATGACGCAGCGCACCAACGCGGCGCCGCTCGTGTCGGTTGATGATGTCCGTCCGCGTGATTTGGCAGTACCGTGCGGCCCCGCATGCGATCGGCGCTTTCGTCGACGGCCACTTCATGGCAAAATGTGGCGTTCCCTTTTCTCGCGCCCAGCGCAACCCATGGCCAAAGACGACGTCATCGAAATGGAAGGTACGGTGCAGGAAACCCTGCCCAACACCATGTTCCGCGTGCAACTGGAAAACGGGCACGTCGTGACTGCTCATATTTCGGGCCGCATGCGCAAGCACTACATCCGCATCCTCACCGGCGACAAGGTCAAGGTGGAAATGACGCCTTACGACCTGACCAAGGGCCGCATCACCTACCGCATGCGCTGACAACGGCTTGCCCATTCCGCAACGAAGAACGGCGGCCGATGGCCGCCGTTCTTTTTCATGCCCCCGGTGGGACCGTGTCCTACTCGACGACTGCCGGCAGTTTTTCCGCCGCCGCGGTGTCGACCGCCAGTTCTCCATCGCGCACGTCCAGGCTGACTTTGCCGCCATCCGCGAGCTTGCCGAACAGCAGTTCGTCGGCGATCGCACGTTTGACCTTGTCCTGGATCAACCGGGCCATCGGACGCGCACCCATCTGAGTATCGAAGCCATGATCGGCCAGCCAGCGTCGTGCTTCGGCGGTGACATTCAGGCTGACGCGCTTCTCCTGCAACTGCGCTTCCAGTTCGATCAGGAACTTGTCCACCACGCGCAGGATGTGTTCGAACTCGAGCGCCTTGAATTGCACCACCGCGTCGAGGCGATTCCGGAACTCCGGTGTGAAGATGCGGCGAATCACTTCCATCGCATCCGTCGCATGTTCCTGTTCGAGGAACCCGATGCTGCGTCGTGCGGCCTGGCGCGCGCCGGCGTTGGTGGTCATCACCAGGATCACGTTGCGGAAATTCGCCTCACGTCCGTTGGTGTCGGTGAGCACACCGTGGTCCATCACCTGCAGCAGGATGTTGAAAAGGTCCGGATGTGCCTTCTCGATTTCATCGAGCAGCAACACGCAATGTGGGTGCTTGACGACCGATTCGGTCAGCAGCCCGCCCTGGTCGAATCCGACGTAGCCCGGGGGCGCGCCGATCAGGCGCGATACCGAGTGCGGCTCCATGTATTCGGACATGTCAAACCGCACCAGCTCGATGCCGAGCTGCAGCGCAAGCTGCCGCGTGACCTCGGTCTTGCCGACGCCGGTGGGACCCGCGAACAGGAAGTTGCCGATCGGCTTGTTGGCGTCACCCAGCCCCGAGCGCGCCATCTTGATCGCAGAGGCCAGCGTATCGATGGCCTGGTCCTGCCCGAAGATCACCATCTTCAAATTGCGATCGAGGTTCCGCAGCACGTCGCGGTCGGAGGCCGAGACCTGCTTCTGGGGGATGCGCGCCATCCGCGCGACGATGTATTCCACCTCGCCCACGTCGACCTTGCCCGTCCGCTTGTCCTCCGGCAGCAAGCGCTGGTGCGCCCCGGCTTCGTCGATCACGTCGATGGCCTTGTCGGGCAGCAGCCGGTCGGGGATGTGCTTTACAGACAGATCTACCGCCGCCTGCAGCGCTTCGTCGCTGTAAGTGACACTGTGGTGTTCTTCGAAGCGGGACTTCAACCCCTTGAGGATTTCCACGCTGTCGGCCACCGACGGCTCGACCACGTCGATCTTCTGGAAGCGCCGTGCCAACGCCCGGTCCTTCTCGAATACGCCGCGGAATTCCTGGAACGTGGTCGAGCCGATGCAGCGCAGCTCACCCGATGCCAACACCGGCTTGATCAGGTTGGACGCGTCCATCGTGCCGCCCGAGGCCGACCCGGCACCGATGATGGTGTGGATTTCGTCGACGAACAGGATCGCGTGAGGGTCTTTCTTCAATTGCGCGATCACGGCCTTCAGGCGCTTTTCGAAGTCGCCGCGGTACTTGGTGCCCGCAACCAGCGCACCCAGATCCAGAGCCCAGATAGTGGCGTCTTCCAGCACCGCGGGCACGTTGCCCTCGACGATGCGACGCGCGAGTCCTTCCGCCAGTGCGGTCTTGCCCACGCCGGATTCCCCGACGTACAGCGGGTTGTTCTTGCGCCGGCGGCACAGCACCTGGATGGTGCGCTCGATCTCTTCCTCGCGCCCGATCAGCGGGTCGATCTTGCCCTCGGCCGCACGCTCGTTGAGGTTGGTCGCGTATTCGACCAGCGCGTTGTCCTTGTCCTTGGCATCCGGTTCAGCTTCGGTCCCGGCCTCGCCCGCCGCGGGCGCGGCATCGGATTCATGGCCGATCTTGGCAATGCCGTGCGAAACGTAATTGACGACGTCCAGCCGTTCCACTTCCTGCTGGTGCAGGAAGTACACGGCGTGCGAATCCTTTTCGCCGAAGATGGCCACCAGCACGTTGGCCCCGGTCACTTCCTTCCGGCCCGAGGATTGCACGTGGTATACGGCACGCTGCAGCACCCGCTGGAAACCCAGCGTGGGTTGCGTGTCGCGCTCGTCGCCCGAAGGCAACACCGGCACGGTTTCGGTGATGATCGAGCGAAGGTCCTTCGCGAGTTTTTCGATGTCGGCGCCGCAGCCGCGCAGGACGGCCGCCGCGGTGGGGTTGGCCAGCAACGCGAGCAGCAGGTGTTCCACGGTCATGAATTCGTGGCGCTGTTCGCGGGCCTCCTTGTAGCACTGGCCGATGGTGTATTCGAGGTCCTTGCTGAACATTGCTTGGGTCTCCGGATCTCTTTCCCCCGATATGGGGGCGGTTACAACTTTTCCATCGTGCAAAGCAGTGGGTGCTGATGGACGCGCGAGAACTCATTCACCTGCGCCACCTTGCTTTCGGCGACTTCGCGGCTGAACACGCCACAGACGCCCTTGCCCCGGGTATGGACGTGCAACATCACCTGCGTTGCACGTTCACGCGCCATGTTGAAAAACGTCTCCAGCACCACAACCACGAACTCCATCGGCGTGTAGTCATCGTTCAGCAGCACCACCTGGTAAAGCGGCGGTCGCGCCGTCTCCGGCCGGCTGGTTTCGACCACCACGCCATGTTCGTGTTCGGTTTCATTGTCGGCGATTTTTCCTGCAGTCATGAATCGTCGTCCTTTCGGCCCGAGTATATGCCTTGCATTGCAGGCAAGCGATGGCGGAACGTCACATCAGATGATGGCAAAATGACGAAATTTCCAGTACCTGAACCTATGGACGAATTGACAACCGCGCCGGACCGCGCCGCGATCTGGTGCCCCCACGTCACCGTGGCCTGCGTGATCACGGACGGCGACCGTTTCCTGATGGTCGAGGAAGCCATCCGGGGCGAGCTGCGCATCAACCAGCCCGCGGGACACCTTGAGGATGACGAGACGCTGGCCGCAGCCGCCTGCCGCGAAACGCTGGAGGAAACCGGCTGGGAAGTCGCGCTGGATCACTTCATCGGCGTGCAGCAATGGCACAGCCCGGTGCACGACCACCACATCGTGCGCTTCGCCTTCGCCGGCCACCCCCTGAGGCACCATCCCGAACTCCCGCTCGACACCGGCATCACCCGCGCGCTGTGGATGGGCTACGCCGACGTCGCGGCTCATGCCTCGCGGCTGCGCAGTCCGCTGGTGCTGACCACCATCGAGGACTGGCTGGCGGGCCAGCGCCTGCCGCTTTCGACGCTGCGCTCGCTGCTGCACTGCCGGAGCGAATGAAGGTGCGCATCACGGTCGGCATGTCGGGCGGTGTCGATTCCTCGGTCGCCGCCTTGTTGCTGAAGCGTGCGGGCCACGAGGTTTCGGGTTTCTTCATGCTGAACTGGGAAGACGAAGACCCGAAATCCGGGTGCCATGCCGACGCCGACCGCAAGGACGCATTGGCCGTGTGCGCGAAACTGGGCATTCCCTTTCGCAGTGCCAACTTCGCGGCCGACTATCGCGAACGGGTGTTCGCGCATTTCCTGGACGAATACCGCGCCGGTCGCACGCCCAACCCGGATGTAATGTGCAACCGCGAGATCAAGTTCGGCACGTTCCTGTCCGCGGCACACGCGGACGGCGCCGAAAAGATCGCGACCGGCCACTACGCGAGGAATGCATGCGTCGAGGGCCGCTGGCGGTTGCTGCGCGCGCGTGATCGTTCCAAGGACCAGACTTATTTCCTGCACATGCTGGATCAGGACCAGCTCGGCGCGACGCTGTTTCCGCTCGGCGACCTGCACAAGATCGAGGTGCGCGGAATGGCCGACGATGCGGGTCTGCCGGTCGCGGCGAAAAAAGACTCCACCGGTATCTGCTTCATCGGCGAGCGCGACTTTCGCGCCTTCCTGTCGACCTACCTGCCGGCGCAGCCGGGCGAACTGCGTCGGCCGGACGGCCGCGCGCTGGGCGAGCACAAGGGCGCGATGTTCTACACACCGGGCCAACGTTCGGGACTCAGCATCGGCGGCCGCGCAGATGGCAGCGGCGAACCGTGGTACGTCGTAGGCAAGGATGTCATTGCCAATGTGGTCTACGTCGACCAGGGCCATGACAGCCCCTGGCTGCAATCGCGCCGTCTCTCCGCCACTGGCACGCACTGGATCGCAGCCACACCACCCGCCGCATCCTTCGACTGCACGGCGATGACCCGCTACCGCCAGCCGCCGCAGGCCTGCCATGTCGAAGTCGAGGGCGATCGCTGCACCGTTCATTTCGATGCCACGCAGCGCGCGGTCGCACCCGGTCAATCGGTGGTGTTCTACGCAGGCGATGAATGCCTGGGCGGTGCCGTGATCGAGAGCACGGATGCGCCACGGATCAGGGGCGTGGCATGAGGGAGTCGCGCGTCCTGGCATTGGCGGGTGTATTCCAGGCACTGGCGCTGGTGCGCGATCTGGCGCGCGAAGGCGACTGCGACAGCGAAGCACTGGAAGCCAGTCTCGCCAGCGTGTTCAAACTCGAATCGGACAGCGCATCAGATGTGTTCGGCGGCAACCAGGGCGTGCGTCGCGGCCTGCGCGTGCTGGTCGAACAAGTCGAAGGCAACGAGCGCGATCTGCCGCTGTTCCACATGCTCATCAACGTGATGAAACTGGAACGCAACCTGGCCCGGCATCCCGCACTCAACCAGCGTCTGGGCGAAGGGCTGGCGGGCATGCAGCGCCAACTGCAGCACTTCCCCATCACCCACCCCACCATCCTCGCGCGCCTTGCCGATCTCTATTGCGCCAACCTGTCGGGCCTGAAACCCCGCATCACCGTCGTCGGGAATCCGTTATACCTGCAGCAATCGGCGAAGGCGCAACGCGTCCGCGCCCTGCTGCTTGCGGCGGTCCGGGCCGCGGTGCTGTGGCGTCAACTGGGTGGCCGCCGACGTCATCTGCTGCTGCGGCCCAAGCGCGAAGTGATGATTGCCCGTGGGATGCTCACGGGCGTCGCGTTGCGCGGTTGACCTGCGCCGCGGTCGCGGCACCCGGGGCGCTTCCATTCCCATCCCGGCGCGGATGCCATCCATGGCCTGCACTCGGGCAACGAGACAATCGTCGTTCGCAGGTTGGGCTGACACCGGCTTCATCGGCGGAATCCAACGTTGTCGCGCACGCTGTTGGGCTTCACCGGCAAGAGAGTGGTTCGGCCCAACCTGCGCGGCCGGCACAGGTTGCCACAGGCGCACGGGCATGGTGGCAGGGTTTGCGCGATAATGGGCGGTCCATTCGATGCCACCCCGCGCAACCACGCACCGCGCGGCCACAAGGAGAGCACCATGCAAGACTCATTCGGGATTCGCGACATCCTCAGCGTCGGCGGAAAGTCTTACCAGATCGCCAATTTCGCGAAGCTGGGCAAGCAGTACGACGTGAAGCGCCTGCCGTACTCGATGAAGGTCCTGCTGGAAAACCTGCTGCGGAACGAGGACGGCCTCGAAGTCACCAAGGCGCAGATCGAAGCGGTGTTGAAGTGGGATCCGAAAGCCGAGCCCTCCACCGAAATCTCCTTCCTGCCCGCGCGCGTGGTACTGCAGGATTTCACCGGCGTGCCATGCGTGGTGGATCTGGCCGCGATGCGCGACGCGATGGTGAGCCTGGGCGGCGATCCTAAGAAGATCAATCCGCTCTCCCCCGCCGAACTCGTGATCGACCACTCCGTGCAGGTCGACGTGTTCGGCGAGGCCGACGCGCTGGCGCGCAACGCCGAAATCGAGTTCCAGCGCAACCACGAACGCTACGCGTTCCTGCGCTGGGGCCAGAAGGCGCTGGACGATTTCAAGGTGGTACCACCCGCCACCGGCATCGTGCATCAGGTGAACCTTGAATACCTTTCGCGCGTGGTGATGACGCGCGACATCGGGGGCCAGACCTGGGCGTTCCCCGACACCCTGTTCGGCACCGACTCGCACACCACGATGGTGAACGGCCTCGGTGTGCTGGGTTGGGGCGTGGGCGGCATCGAAGCGGAGGCTGCGATGCTGGGCCAGCCATCGTCGATGCTGATTCCACAGGTGGTCGGTTTCCGTTTCACCGGCAGGCTGCCTGAAGGCGCGACCGCCACGGACCTGGTGCTCACCGTGACCCAGATGCTGCGCAAGCACGGCGTGGTCGGCAAGTTCGTGGAGTTCTTCGGCCCCGGGCTGCAGCACCTGCCGCTGGCCGACCGCGCCACGCTTGGCAACATGTCGCCCGAATATGGCGCGACCTGCGCGATCTGCCCGATCGACAAGGAATCGCTCAACTACCTGCGACTGTCGGGCCGCGATCCGAAGCACATCGAACTGATCGAAGCGTATGCCAAGGCACAAGGCATGTGGCACGACGAGAACACGCCGCAGGCCGAATTCAGCGCCGTGATCGAATTGAACCTCGCGGACGTGAAGCCGTCGCTGGCCGGCCCCAAGCGCCCGCAGGATCGCGTGTTGCTCACTGACATGCGCCAGAGCTATCGCGCCGCGATGGACGCGCTCAATTCCGGCAAGACCGACACGCGTTGGGACAAGCAGAAGGAGCGCTTCCTGAACGAAGGCGGCAGCACCGCGGTCGGTCGCGCCGAGAGCCAAAACGAGCCTTCGCCGGACGTGTGCCCGCACATCGAGCATTGCGAGTTGGAAGACGGCTCGGTGGTGATCGCGGCGATCACGTCGTGCACCAACACTTCCAACCCCGCGGTGATGATCGGCGCCGGCCTGCTGGCGCGCAAGGCGGCCGCGCGCGGCCTGAAACCCAAGCCGTGGGTCAAGACCTCGCTGGCGCCCGGATCGAAAGTCGTCACGGACTACCTCGAAGCCACCGGCCTGATGAAGGATCTGCAGAAGCTCGGCTTCTACCTCGTCGGCTACGGCTGCACTACCTGCATCGGCAATTCCGGGCCTTTGCCCGAGGATGTCAGCAAAGTCGTCACCGACAAGGATTTCGCGGTGGCGGCGGTGCTTTCGGGCAACCGCAACTTCGAGGGCCGCATCCACTCCGAAGTGAAGATGAACTACCTCGCCTCGCCGCCGCTGGTGGTGGCGTTCTCGATCGCCGGCACCATCGACA
>DAIUEL010000063.1:0-12817 GCA_036845145.1 Rhodanobacteraceae bacterium
CACCGACGCCCTGCCAGTCGCGCGCCACGGAGCAGTACGACTGGCGCTCGCAACCGGCGTGGCCGACGCTGCACGCGGTCAAGCCGATCGGCCCGTCCAGTGCTTCCACGATTTCCGCCAGCGAAATGTTCTGCGCGGGCCTGGCGAGGCGATAGCCCCCGGCCGCGCCACGGAATGATTCAACCAGCCCTGCGCGCGCAAGCTGCTTCAGCAACTTGCTGACGGTCGGCGATTCCAGATGCGTTTCCTCGCCGACCTGTGCCGCCGGCAGCACCTCGCCCGGATGGCGTGCGAGGCAGGCCATCACCACGGAGGCATAGTCGGCAAGACGGCTGACGCGGATCATGCGTGTGTTCGACTGCAAATGGGTACCAATATGGTACTGTTTGCAGCGCCCGGCCGCAAGACGACCGCCCGGTCGCGGTTACGCCGCCTTCGGGCGACGCGTCAGGATCGCGAGGAGATCCGCAATCCGATCGCGCAGTTCACGACGATCGCAGATCATGTCGATGGCGCCGTGCTCCAGCAGAAATTCGGAACGCTGGAAACCTTCCGGCAGCGTCTCGCGCACGGTCTGCTCGATCACGCGCGGACCGGCGAATCCGATCAACGCCTTCGGCTCGGCAATGTGGATGTCGCCCAGCATCGCGAGGCTGGCCGACACGCCGCCCGTGGTCGGATGGGTCAGCACCACGATGTACGGCAGCCCGGCATTGCGAAGGCGCGCGAGCGCGGCCGAGGTCTTGGCCATCTGCAGCAGCGACTGCAGGCCCTCCTGCATGCGCGCGCCGCCGGTGGCGGTGAAGCACACCAGCGAGGTCTTGTCGCGCAATGCGGCTTCGGCCGCACGGGTGAACTTCTCGCCCACCACCGAACCCATCGAGCCGCCCATGTAACCGAACTCGAACGCGCAGGCGATGACGGGAATGGATTTCAGCGCACCCTTCACGGTGACCAGCGCGTCTTTTTCTCCAGTCGCCTTTTGCGCCGCGAGGATGCGGTCGCGATACCGCTTGGAATCCTTGAACTTCAGCGTGTCGACCGGCGACAGGCCCACGTCGAGTTCATCCCCGCCTTCGTCGAGGAACGCCGCGAGGCGCGCGCGTGCACCGATGGCATGGTGATGCCCGCACTTCGGACACACCATCAAATTGCGCTCCAGCTCGGGGCGATACAGCCCGATCCCGCAACCGGAACACTTTTCCCACACGCCTTCGGGCACCTTGCCGCGAACGGGGGCGCCTTCGGTGCGGATCTTCGGAGTAGTCAGCTTCTGCAACCAGGACACGAGGGGCTCCTGCCGGATTTCCGCCGCCAAGGATACAGTGCGCCGTGCCAGGATGCCTCGCCTCAGTCCCCGTCGAGGGCGGTGCGGATAGGCGCGAGGAAGGCGCGGGCGCGTTCGCACGCCTGTTCCGGACCCGCGGCATCGGCCAGCGTTGCCACCAATGCGGAGCCGATCACCACCGCGTCGGCGAACGCGGCCACGGCTTTGGCGCTGGCCGCATCCTTGATGCCGAAGCCCACCGCGACCGGCACCTTGGCTCGCGCGCGAAGATCCTCGACCCGTTGCGCGATGTCCTGCGCGGACAACTTCGCCGCGCCGGTGATGCCCGCGAACGACACGTAGTAGAGATACCCTTCGGCCGCGTCGACCGCGCGCGCAAGCCGCGCATCGGAGGTCGTGGGCGCGACGAGCAGGATGCGCTGCAAACCGGCTGTGCGCAGCGGCTGCAACGTCGCATCTTCCTCGATCGGGCAATCGACCACCAGCACGCCGTCCACACCGGCATCGGCAGCCTCGCGGGCAAAGCGTTCGATGCCGTGGATGACGATCGGATTCATATAACCCATCAGCACGATCGGTGTATCCGCGTCGCGGGCGCGGAATGCATGCACCCAACCGAGAATGTCCGCGATGCCAATTTTTTTGCGCAACACGCGTTCGTCGGCGTGCTGAATCACCGGGCCGTCGGCCATCGGGTCGGAAAACGGCATCCCGAGTTCGATGACACCCGCGCCGCCGTCCACCAGCGCGTGCATCAACGCGACTGTCGCCTCCGGAATCGGATCGCCCGCCGTGATGAAGGGGATCAAGGCGGTGCGATCCTCCGCGCGCAACGCACGAAAACGCGCCTCGATGCGGTTACTCATAGCTCGATGTTCTCGCGCTTGGCGATGGTATGCACGTCCTTGTCCCCGCGCCCGGAGAGGTTGCACAGGATCAGCTTGTCCTTCGGCAGTTCGCGCGCGAGCTTGATCGCCTGCGCGACCGCGTGGCTGGATTCCAGCGCCGGGAGGATGCCTTCGGTTTCGCACAACAAGTGGAACGCGGCGAGCGCTTCGTCGTCGCTGATGCCGACGTATTCCGCGCGCCCGCTGTCCTTCAGGAACGCGTGCTCGGGGCCGACGCCGGGATAGTCGAGCCCCGCGGAAATCGAATGCGTTTCGGTGATCTGGCCATCGTCGTCGCAAAGGACGTACGTGCGGTTGCCGTGCAGGACGCCCGGCCGACCCGCGGCGAGCGATGCGGCGTGATGCCCGGTCGCAATGCCCTCGCCGGCCGCCTCGGCGCCCACGATGCGCACGTCGCGATCGTTGAGGAATGCATGGAACAAGCCGATCGCGTTCGAGCCGCCGCCCACGCACGCGGTCAGCACGTCGGGCAGGCGACCGAACCGCTCCAGCATCTGCGCACGCGCCTCGCGCCCGACCACCGCGTTGAAGTCGCGCACCATCATCGGGTACGGGTGAGGCCCCGCGACCGTGCCGATGATGTAAAAGGTGTCGGCGACATTCGTGACCCAATCGCGGAGCGCTTCGTTCAGCGCGTCTTTCAAGGTCTGCGAACCGGACTTCACCGGCACCACTTCCGCGCCCAGCAGTTTCATCCGGTACACGTTGATCTTCTGGCGCTCGATGTCGACCGCGCCCATGTACACCACGCATTTCATCCCGAACCGCGCGCACACCGTGGCGGTGGCGACGCCGTGCTGGCCCGCGCCGGTCTCGGCGATGATCCGGCGCTTGCCCATTGCGCGCGCCACCAGCGCCTGGCCGATGGTGTTGTTGATCTTGTGCGCGCCGGTGTGGTTCAGGTCTTCGCGCTTCAGCAGGATCTGCGCGCCACCAACATGTTCCGACAAGCGCTTGGCGTGATAGATCGGCGACGGGCGCCCGACATAGTGCTTCAGGTCGTCGGCGCATTCCTGCTGGAATGTCGGGTCATCGCGCAGGCGCGTGTACGCGTCGGTCAATTCCTCCAGCGGCGCGATCAGCGTTTCCGCGACGAAGGTGCCACCGTAAGCACCAAAGCGGCCGTGTTCGTCCGGAAAGGCGTGGTAATCCTCGATCCTGGGCATTGCCGTCACCGTCGCAAGCATCGCTACATACGTGTTCCACCCTACCCCAACGATGCACTCTGCAAAAGCGATAAGATTGCACGTACATGTCAGGAAAACTCACACATTCATGGCCCGTGACCTGCCCTCATTGAATGCGCTGCGTGCTTTCGAAGCCGCAGCGCGCCTGGAAAGCGCGACCCGCGCTGCCGCCGAGCTGCACGTGACCCACGGCGCGGTGAGCCGTCATGTTCGCGCACTGGAAACCGAGCTGGGCACGGCGCTTTTCAACCGCGAGGGGCGCGGCCTGGCGCTAACTCCGGCCGGCCGGCGGTTGCGCGACGGTGCCTCGGGCGCCTTCGACCAGTTGCGCTTGTGCTGCGATGAAGTGCGTCGCGGAACCACGCGGGTGCCACTGGTGCTCGGCTGTTCCGGCAGCGTGCTCGCGCGCTGGGTGATTCCCCGACTGGAACGATTGGGGCGTGACCTGCCATCACTGAAATTGCACCTGTCGGCGGTCGAAACCACGCCCTCGTCTTCGATGCCGGGTTTGGGCGCGGCGCTGCTGATTGCCGAACCGTCGTGGCCGTCGACATGGCAAGTGCACCTACTGGCGCCCGAGCGCATCGGCCCGGTCCTGAGTCCTCGATATCCCCGTTTCTCGAGCCTGCGCAAGGCAAGTCTTGCCGCGCTCGGAAAGGAAGCCTTGCTGCATACGTCATCGCGTCCGCAGGCTTGGCCGGCATGGGCACGTGCGCAGCGCGTCGCGGTCGACCGGTTGCACTTCGGCCAAAGTTTCGAGCACCTCTACTACCTGCTGGAAGCCGCCGTGGCCGGCCTGGGCGTTGCGATCGCGCCGCAACAACTCGTCGCCGACGATTTGCTCGCCGGCCGGTTGGTGGCGCCATGGGGATTCCGTGACACCCGTGCGAGCTGGGCACTGTGCGCGCCCAAATCATCGGGTGATCCGCGACTTGCCGCGCTGGCGGCATGGTTGAAGCGTGAGCTTGCCTTCGCCTTCAAAGATTCTGGCGCGCCCCCTGCTTCAACTGCTCCACGACCTCGGCCGTGAGCTCGCCGAGGACGCCGCGGCGCTGTTCGGGAATGTGCGCGGCGGGATCGGCATCGGCGAACACGTAGTAGTCGAGCAGGTTGCGCCACGCGGCGCGCTGGTCGGCGGGCAGCGCGCGGAACGCGAGCAGGCAGTGATACAGGGCGGCGCGCGCGTGGCCGCTGGCGTAACCGGGAACATCCACCGGATTCCACCAGTAGTTCACCAGCGCGTTCAACTGTTCCAGCGATTCGACATGGTGCCACCACAACGGCGGAATGTAGATCGCGTCGCCTTCGCCGAGATCGGCAGCCTTCGCGGTGGCGAGCGCATCCTTGAGGCGCGGGTAGCGCGGATCGTCCGGGCGATCGAGGCGCGCAAGGCTGATCGCGGCGCCGGTGGGCGCGTAATCGAGCGGGCCGACATACAGGTTCGGCAGCTGTTCGGGCGGAAACAGTGTGAAGCGACGCGTGCCGCATACCACGCAGGCGATGTTCTGCTGCGAATCGAAATGCGTGGGCGTGACGGTGCGATTGCCAAGCCACAGCCGCGGTTCGATTTTCGGGGCGAGGAACGGTAGCGTGTGATCGGCCAACATGCCCGGCAGGCATTCGCGCAGCGGCACGCTCTGGATCACCAAGCCCGGTGCATGAACGCGCTGGCTGTACTTCGCGAGCCGCTGCAGCCCGAGCGTCAGCGGCACCTTGAAATGTTGGTAGTTGAAATCGGAAAGATCCTGCGTGTAGCCGATCAGGCCTCTGGCTTCCGGTGCAATCAACAGCGTGGTCACGTCGACACCGCTGTCGAGTTCCGCCAGCCGCTGCGCAAACGCGGTGTCGGACTGCAAAGCCAACTTGACGATCGGCCAGTCGCGCACCAGTCCGCGGATCACCAGCGGCTTGCCGCGCGCAACCGCGGCGGCGAGATCGAAATCGCGCGGATCGCCCGCGTACTCTTCGATCGGTGGCGCGTCGGGCACCATCACCGTGGTCGCGCTCATGCCATCTCCGCATCCGCGGCGCGCACTGCCGCGAAGAACGCGCGCAACTTGCCGGCGTCCTTGATGCCGGGCGAGGATTCCACGCCACTGGCCAGGTCGACCGCCCAGGGCCGCACCGCACGAATCGCCTCGCCCACGTTCGACGGATTCAAGCCTCCGGCCAGCAGGATCGGGCGATCCAGATCACGCGGAACGCGCAACCAGTCGAACGTCTTGCCGCGCCCGCCTTGCTGACCCGGTGGATGGCCGTCCAGCACGAAACCGACCGCGCGCGGGTGCTGCGCCGCCGTCGCCCGCACGTCCACTTCGCCATCCATGCCGATGGCCTTGATGTAACGCACGCCAAAGCCTTCGCAGAACCCCGCATCTTCGCTGCCGTGGAATTGCACGCGATCCGGCTGCACCGCATCGACGATCGCGCGCACGCGTTCGGCGGGAAGGTCATGCGTCAACACCACCGCGTCCACGAACGCGGGCAGCGCGTCCCGGATCGCGCGCGCCCGCTCGATCGACACGCCGCGCGGGCTGCTCGGCGTCATCACGATGCCGATCGCGTCCGCGCCCAGTTCGCACGCAAGCAATGCGTCTTCGACGCGGGTGAGGCCGCAGATTTTCACGCGTGTGCGGAACATGTATGCAATCCGGTCGCGCGCATGGCGCGCTCCTACAAAGTCACTTCGGGCGGAAGCTTCCATTCTGCCGGATACCGTGGCCCGAGGAATACCAGCCCTTGCGGCGTCGCGGTGACGCCCGCAATTTCGCGGTCGCGCGCTGCCAGCAGTTCCGCAATCCATTCGACCGGCCGCTCGCCGCGACCGACTTCCAACAGCGACCCCACGATGTTGCGGACCATGTGGTGCAGGAACGCGTTGGCTTCGATCTCGACGATTACCCGATCGGCATCGCGGCGAACGCTGACGTGGGTGACGTTGCGACGGGCATGACGCGCCTGGCACGACACCGCCCGGAACGATGAAAAGTCCAGTTCGCCGACCAGCACCTGCGCCGCGGCGTGCATCGCGTCGACATCCAGTGGCACGCGCTCCCAGGACAGAAACCGCGCATCCAGTGCGGGCCGGATCGGCCGGTTGAGGATCGCATATCGGTAGCGTCGCGCGCGGGCGGAAAATCGGGCGTGGAAGTCGTCCGGCATGGCCTTGGCCCAAAGCACCGCAACGGCGCGCGGCAGGCGAGTGGTGGCGCCCAGCACCCACGCGCGCGGTTCGCGCATCGCGTGCGTGTCGAAATGCACCACCTGGCAGCGCGCGTGCACGCCGGCATCGGTGCGGCCCGCGCAGGTCACCTCGACGGGGTGGTCGGCGACGAACGACAGCGCCGCTTCCACCTCGGCCTGCACGCTCGGGCCGTGGCTCAGCCGCTGCCAGCCGAAGAAATCGGTGCCGTCGTATTCGATGCCCAGGGCGACCCGCATTGTTTCATGTCAGCCCGCGACGTCGGCCAGTAGGCGCTTGGCTTGGTCTTTCTGCGCCTGCGAGCCTTCCTCGATCACTTCCTCGAGCATGGCACGTGCGCCGACGGGATCGCCCATGTCCAGGTAGGCGCGCGCGAGGTCGAGTTTGGTGTCGACCGGATCGTCGGCGAACTCCTGTTCCGTGTCGACCTCAGTCGCCGCCGCGGGGGCAACGCCGGGTTCGGCTCTCCACGCCTGCATCACGGACTCGACGTCGGGTTCCCTATGCGCCGGTGCCATCGGTGCGCTGGGCGCCGGTTCGTTTTCCGTTCGCGCGTCGATCGCGTGCGAGGCAGATGTCCGCACCACCGTCGCATCGTCCTCCGCGGGCTGGTGCAACGCGGCCATGCCATAGGTATCTTCGTGGACCGCCGCGGACAACTCGAACAGCGGCAGGTGCGGCGCCAGTTCCTCGCCCATCGTCGCGACTTCCTGCCATTCGGAACCGTGCGGATCGCTGACGTGTTCGCGCATCGCGGTGGCCGCGGTGACGAAACGCGCCTCGTCCTCCTGGCCGTAATAAAACCGGCACAGCGCGAGATGCGCGGCAAGGTCTTCGGGATGCTCCGCCACCTGCGCCTGCAATGCGGATTCGTCCTCCGGCTCGACGATTTGCGGCGCCACGTCTTCGGGATCAGCCAAGGGTCCGTGTGCGGCGAGCGGCGCTTCGCCGCCACGCCGCTTGCGCAGCAACCCGATCAGGATCAGCGCCAGTACCACGAGGCCTGCGATCATCCATGTCAGCGGACGTTCGTACCATGGCGTCGCGGCCGACGGGCCTTTCGCGGCCGGCTTCGCGGCGGCCGTCGCGTGGGCATTCGCCGCTGTCGTCGCGGATGCCGTTGTGCCGGGCGCATGTCCTGCGCTTGCCCCCGCGGCGACGGACGATGCAGCCGCAGCGCCCGCCTTTCCCGATTGCAAGTCGGCGAGCTTGCGCTGCAGTTCGGCGACCGTCGCGTCCTTCATGCTCAACAACTTGTCGGACTTCTCGGAGATGTCCTTCAAACTGCGCACGCGCGATTCGAGGTCGGCATTGGATTGGTTGAGGCTGACCAGTGCGCCACGATCGTTCTGCAGCTTCTGCTGCAAACCGTTCACCGTTTCGCTGCCGGTGCCACCGGCCACGCCGGGTCGATTGCTGGTACCGGTGCCTTCGCCGGTGGCGGGTACCAGCGACAGATGATCCGAAGCGGGCGCGGATTTGCCGGGTTTGGGCGCCGCGTTCGCGGCGGCCTCGGCCGCAGTGCCCTGCACTTCGGTTGCCGGATGCGGCCGCGCCGCGCGCCAGCTTTCGTACTGGCGATGCACTTCGGCGTTGGCCTCGGCCACGCTGGTCTGGTCGATCATGTCACGGGTCGGAATGCGCAGGATCGCGCCGGCCTTGAGATCGTTGATGTTGTCCTTGAAGAAGGCGTCGGGATTCGCGGCCTTGATCGCCACCATCAACTGGTTGATGGTGACGTCCGAATTGCGGGTGGCATCCTTCGCGATGCCGTACAGCGTGTCGCCATGTCGAACCTCGACATTCGCGGGCAGATTGGCCGGCTGCGCGGCGGTCGGCGCAGGCGGTGGGGCCGCTTGCGGCGCAGGGCGGGGTGATGGGGGCGGCGGCGTTGGCGCAGGCGGCGAGGCCGCCGGTTTTGCGGCAGCCGGCGGTTGCGATTGGGGTTGCGGCGCGGGTTGCGCGAACGCCGAGGCTGGCGGCAACTGCGCCGGCTGCGCGGGCGGCCTCGCGGCGACCGGGGCACTCGCCACCGGCGCAGCCTGCACGCCCGGCGCGGGCGCGGCGATCACCGGGTTCAGCAGCACCACGAACTCGCGCACCTGCTTGCCCTCGCGCGTGTTCACCTGCAGCAGGAAATCGAGATACGGATCGCTGATCGGCTGGGTGCTGGTGACGAGGATCAGCTTCTGGCCGTTGTTGTCGGTGACGACATGGAACTGCAGCGTCTGGTCGGTCGGAGTGACCTGCAGCCCGGCGCGCGCGAAATCCTCCGCGGGCGCCAACCCGACGGTCAGGCCTTCCAGTTCGGTGAGGTTCTCGGGGTGCAGCGGGATAGCGGCGACCAGGGGCTGGTTCAACGCCGACTTGACCTGGATCTGGCCCAACTGCAGCGCCCATGCCGGCGCCGCGGCCGAGGCCAGCAACGCGGCACATGCAACGCGGAGTTTCAAATTCATGAAGCAAGACCCCCAGCGACATGGAACGCGCCGGGGCTGCCCGTCAACAATACCCCGCGCGAGCGCAAGGGTATTGCAGAAACCGCCAATCACCAAGCGGTTGCCATCAGTGCCCGGCGGAAGTTGCAGGCGCCGGCACACCCGCGGCCTGAAGCTTGTCCTGCAACGCGGCGATTTCGGCATCGCGCTGCTGCAACTGTTTTTGCTGCGTGGCGTTGTGCTGTTCCATCTGCGTTACCTGCGCCTGCAGCGCCTCGTTGTGCGAACGCGCCGCCGCCAGCTTGGCATCGACATCCTTCACCTGGCTTTGCAAATGGGCCGGATGCCTGGCGGAAGCGGGCGCTGGCGGCGCCGCAACGGCCATCGCCGCGACGGATGCACCGGAGCACGCGGCGCAAAACACCACTCCCCGCAAAAACGTTTGACGCCTCATGTGTCCCACCCCGCTGCGCGCAATCAGATGTATTCGCGGATCAGTATCTCCGCGATCTGCACCGCATTCAACGCTGCGCCCTTGCGGATGTTGTCGGACACGATCCACAGGTCCAGCCCGTTCGGATGCGAAATGTCTTCGCGGATGCGGCCGACATACACCGGATCCTTGCCCGACGCGTGTCCGACCGGCGTCGGGTAGCCGCCGGGCTTGCGTTCGTCGATCACCACCACGCCGGGCGCGGTCTCCAACAACGCGCGCGCGGCGGCGGCATCGAGCTTGTCGCGGGTTTCGACGTGCACCGCCTCGGAGTGGCCGTAGAACACCGGCACGCGCACGCAGGTGGGGTTCACCTGGATCGCGTCGTCTTCGAGGATCTTGCGGGTCTCCCACACCATCTTCATTTCTTCCTTGGTGTAGCCGTTGTCGAGGAAGACGTCGATGTGCGGGATCACGTTGAAGGCGATCTGGGCCGGAAACTTCTCGGGTTCCACATCGTGGAAGTTCAGGAGTTCCGCGGTTTGCCGGCCGAGTTCTTCCATCCCCGAGCGCCCGGCACCGGATACCGATTGATACGTCGCCACGTTGATGCGTTCGATGCCCGCCGCGCGGTGGATCGGCGCCAGCGCCACCAGCATCTGCATGGTCGAGCAGTTCGGATTGGCGACGATGTTGCGGTTGGTGTACTCCGCGATCGCGTGCGGATTGACCTCGCTGACCACCAACGGCACGTCATCGACGTAGCGGAACTCCGAAGTGTTGTCGATCACCACCGCGGAGGCCGCGGCCGCGCGCGGCGCGTGCTCGCGGCTCACTGCACCGCCGGCCGAGAAGAACGCGACGTCGATGCCGTCGAAATCGTATTTCGAGAGGTCGCGCACCGTTACCTGCCTGCCCGCGAATTTCAGCGTGCTTCCCGCGGAACGCTCGCTGGCCAGAGGCACGAACTCGCCAACCGGGAACTCGCGTTCCTCGAGGATGGACAGCAAGGTCTCGCCCACCGCGCCGGTGGCGCCGACCATGGCGACGTTGTAACGATCTTTGTTACTCATGTGTTCGGTATTCCTCGAAAACCATTTGACACGGATCAACGCGGATCAAAGCCCATCAATTCGCGACCGCCATCCATATGGTCATGCGCGATCCGCGTCTCTTCAGGCGATCCTTGGACTCACGTCGCCCACATCGCCGCACTGAGCCCGGTGTCGTAGCGCCTGGTCCATCAGCACCAGCGCCACCATGGCTTCCGCAATCGGCGTGGCGCGGATGCCCACGCAGGGATCGTGGCGGCCCTTGGTGCGGACCTCCGTTTCCTCGCCGGCGGTGTTCACGCTGCGGCCTGGCAACAGGATGCTGGAGGTCGGCTTGAGCGCGATTGACGCCACGACATCCTGCCCCGACGAAATTCCGCCCAGTATGCCGCCCGCATGATTGGACGCAAAGCCGTCCAAACGCATCTCGTCGCGGTGTTCGCTTCCCTTCTGCGCGACGCTGGCAAAGCCCGCCCCGATTTCGACGCCCTTCACCGCATTGATCGACATCAGGGCCCACGCCAGTTCCGCATCCAGCTTGCCATACACCGGTTCGCCCCAGCCCGGCGGCACGCCGGTCGCAACCACGTTGACCCGTGCCCCGCAGGAATCGCCGGCCTTGCGCAGCGCATTGATGCGCGCTTCCAGGTCGGGCACCTGCGCCGCGACGGGCCAGAAGAACGGATTGCCTTCCACCACATTGAAATCGATGGTCGCCCCTTCCGGCATGGCAGGCACGATGTCGTCCATTTGCGCGAGCCAGCCGTGCACCTCGACACCGGAATGGTCTTTCAGCCATTTCTTCGCGATCACCGCGGCCGCCACACGCATGGCGGTTTCGCGCGCCGAGGCGCGCCCGCCGCCACGCGGGTCACGGATGCCGTATTTCTGCCAATAGGTGTAGTCGGCGTGGCCGGGCCGGAAAACCTGCGCGATCTCGGCGTAGTCCTTCGAACGCGCGTCGGTGTTGCGGATCAACAGCGCGATCGGCGTACCGGTGGTCCTGCCCTCGTAGACGCCTGACAGGATTTCCACCTGGTCCGCCTCGCGCCGCTGCGAGGTATAGCGTGATTTGCCGGTGGCGCGCCGCGCCAGGTCGTGCGCAAAATCTTCGGGCGCGATGGCGACGCCGGGCGGACAACCGTCGACGACGCAACCGATCGCCGGCCCGTGCGACTCGCCGAACGTGGTGACGCAGAGGAGTTTGCCGAAGGTGTTGGAGGACACGCGCTCAATCCATCGGGAACCGACCCGGCAAGCTTAGCGGTCGCCGGGCTCGTCCGGTGCAGCCAGCCATTCGCGCGCCGCCAATTCGAACTTCACTTCGCCCGCCTGCGCATCGCGGCGATGCATCCCCAGCCCTTCCAGCAGCCGCATGCACATGAAGTTGCGCGGATCGACCCGCGCGATCACCCGCTTCTTGCGCAGGCCGCCGAACACGAAATCCAGCATGACTTCCGCGGCCTCGCGTGCGTAGCCGCGGCGCTGGTGCGCGGGCGCGAGGCTGATTCCGAGTTCCACCGTTCCTTCATCCATGAAGTGCAACCCGAGGTCGCCGATCAGTTCGCCGGAGTCGCGCAGGCGGATCGCGCGTTGCCACCAGGTGCGGGGCGCGTCGGGCGCGACGCCTTGCTGCGCACTGATGAACTTCGCGGCGTCGTCGACGGCAGCAGGCTTCCAACCTTGGTAGCGACTCACCGCGGGATCGCTGCGGTACGCAAACAGCACGCCAGCATCTTCATCGCGAAGCGCATCCAGCCGCAGGCGCGCAGTGACGACTTCCACGATCAGCGCGCATCCGCGGCAGCCCGGATCGCCGCCACGTGTTGGTCGAGATCGTGGCGCTCGAGCGCGAACACGCCCATCGGCCCGACCTTGAACTCGATCCACACGAAGGGCACGCCGGGCAGCAGCGCATTCAAGGCGTGCTCGCTTTCCCCGACTTCGACGATCAACAATCCGTCATCGGTCAGATGATCGGCCGCGTCGCGCAGGATGCGCAACGCGATGTCGAGGCCATCCACGCCCGCGGTCAAACCCAGCTTCGGTTCGTGCGCGTATTCGCCCGGCAGTGCGGCATATTCGTCGTCGGTGACGTACGGCGGATTGGAAACGATCAGGTCGTAGCGCTCGCCCGCCAAACCGGAAAACAGATCGGACCGGACCGCGCGCACGTGCATGTCGAGCTGGTGCAGCGCGATGTTCTCGCGCGCCAGCGCCAGCGCGTCGTCACTGATGTCGGCGACGTCCACGCGCCAGTGCGGGTTGTGCGCGGCCATCGCGATGCCGATGCAACCCGAACCGGTGCA
>DAIUEL010000064.1:0-12788 GCA_036845145.1 Rhodanobacteraceae bacterium
GATCGCGCCGTACATGCCGTTGCCGATGTGCAGCAGCACCGGCGGCGTGCCACAGTGGTACAGGAACGCGCCCGGCACCTTGGCGACGAAGGAATAGGTCATCGATTCGCCGGGCTTCAGTTCCGCGTAGTGCAGGTTGGGCGGTGTGATCGCGGAATGGAAATCCAGCGAATGCTCCATCGTGCCCTTGTTGGTGTAGGTGACATTGACCGTCTGCCCCTGGCGGACATGGATCACCGGCCCCGGCACGCTGTCGCCGAAGGTCCATGCCTGGTATTCGACGCCGCTCGCGATCGCGACGCTCGTATCGGTCGACTCGATGTGGACGTCCACGCTGTCGCCGGGGGCAAGCGGCGGCAGACTCGCGTCGTGCGCCTTCTCGACGGGCTTGGTCGAAGCCAGCGACAGCGGCGATACCGCGGCGGCGGCGGCGGCGGGCGTCGGCGGTCGCACGTTGAGGCTGCTGTGCAGCCCGGCGACCAGGAAGAACACCAGCAGCGCGATGCCGAACAGGGCCGGCCCCTGCACCCGCCACGACACCGGATGCACCCTGCCCGGTGCCACGTCGGCGCGCCATTCGGCAATCCGCCGCCAGCCCGGCCAGCCGCGCTCGATGTAGTAGTCGAGGCTGTACGGACTCGGACCCGAGCGGCTGTTGATCACGATCAGCGCGATGAACACCAGCACGTAGATGATGCCGGCGCCCATGTTGGTGGCGCCCACCGTGTAAGGTCCGCCGAACCCTTCGGCGGTGCTCCAGACCAGCACGCTGAACAGCGCGCCCAGTACGTACACCGTCTTGCGCGCGAGGCCCAGCACCAGCGCAAGCGCAAGCAAGGTTTCGATAATGCGGGTGGCCCACACGAACAGGCCGGCGTGCGGCGTGACCAGGTTGATCCAGAAGTTGAACCACCATGCCGACCACGCGGGCTGCCCCTGCGCGGCGTTGTGCAGGTAACCGACGTAGTGGACCGCGAATTCCGACGTCCACGTGAAGGCGGCGTTGGCGACCCAGATCAAGCCGAAGGCGACCCGCAGCGCGGTCCGCGCCATGGCTGGCCAGGCTTCGGAGCTCGGTTCGCGGGTGTGTTCCTGGGACATGCGGGGTTCTCCTCGATGACTCGTGCAGGGATGATGCGGGTCGCAGTGCAACGCCAAGGCGGATTGTCGAGGTCGTGCCCGGCGTTCAGCTCCCGATGCGCCGGCACGGTTCGCTGCGACATTGCCGATGCATGCCGCGCGCGAACGGCAAGTATCGTAAGCGATTGGTGAAGGTCACGCCATGTTGCGGCGCATTGAGCGCCACCCCGGATCACGCTATAGTGCGCGGCTCGCGCAATCGCGCGGGCGGTTAGCTCAGCGGTAGAGCACTACCTTGACATGGTAGGGGTCACAGGTTCGATCCCTGTACCGCCCACCAGATTTGCGGCATTCGAATCGAGCCGGGCGTGTTGTCCGGCTTTTTCGTTCGCGCACCTCGATGGATCTCGGAATGCTTTGCCGGAACTGCATCTAGGTGCGGGTACCCAGCAGCTTCCCCGGATTCATGATGCCATCCGGATCGAGCGTGGCCTTGACCTTGTGCATCAGCGCCATCTCGACGGGATCCTTGTAGCGCGGCAGCACGTCGCGCTTGAGTTGACCGATGCCGTGTTCGGCGCTGATCGATCCGCCGACCGCGTGCACGCGGTCGTGCACCAGCGCATACACATCATCCTGGCACGCGAGCAGTTTCTCTTCCGTCCAGCCTTCGCCGCGCGCGACGTTGTAATGCAGATTCCCGTCGCCCAGGTGTCCGAAGATCACGTGGCGGATGCCGGGGAACGCTGCCTGCAACGCGGCGTTGGCGCCCTGCACGAATTCGGCCATCCGCGACACCGGAATCGACACGTCGTGCTTGATGCTTTTGCCGGTTTCCTTCTCCGCCATCGGGATGCTCTCGCGCAGGTGCCACAGGGCGTGACTTTGCGCGATCGAACCCGCAATCACCGCGTCCTGCACCAGGCCGGCTTCGATGGCTTCGCCCACGACGACTTCGAAACGTTCGCGCGCGTGCGCTTCGGATTCGCTGTCCGATACTTCCATCAGCACGTACCATGGCAGCGTCGCCGACGGCCCGTCGAACGGCAGCCGCTGTTGCGGAAAGCACTGCGCGACCAGTTGCAGGCAATTGCCGGCCATCAGTTCGAAGCCGGTGAGCGATGCGCCCAGCCCCGAACGCGCGCGATTCAGCACGGCGACCGCCGCCTCGATCGATTCGACGGCGATCAACGCCGTGCAGCGCGCCGCGGGCAACGGATACAACTTCAGCGTCGCCGCGGTGATCACGCCGAGCGTGCCTTCGCTGCCGATGAAAAGGTTGCGCAGGTCGTAGCCCGTGTTGTCCTTGCGAAGACCGCGCAGCCCGTGCCAGATGTCGCCGTGCGCGGTGACCACTTCCAACCCCAGTGCCAGCTCGCGCATGTTGCCGTAGCGCAGGACCTGGGTGCCGCCCGCGTTGGTCGCGAGGTTGCCGCCGATGGTGCAACTGCCTTCGGCCGCAAGGCTCAAGGGAAACAACCGGCCGGCTTCGCGCGCGGCCTGCTGCACCGTTTGCAGGATGCAGCCGGCTTCCACTTCCATGGTGTCGTTGTCGGTGTCGATGCCGCGGATGCGGTTCATCCTCTGCAGCGACAGGATCACCGCCCGACCGGAATCATCCGGCGTCGCGCCGCCGCACAGCCCAGTGTTGCCGCCCTGCGGCACGATCGGAATGCTCGCGTGCGCGCAAACGCGCACTACCGCCGCGACTTCCTCGGTCGAGCCCGGCCGTACCACTGCCAGCGCATGGCCGCGGTAACGTTCGCGCCAATCCGTTTCGTAGGCTTGCGCATCCGCGCCGGTCAACACCTGCGCCGCACCGACCGCCGCGCGCAAGGCTTCCACGTGATCCATGAGGCCCTTTCCCGCCGGTAACCAGTGGGCCAGTGTAAACGGGACAGACGCGCTTCTTGCGGCGCCAACGCGATCAGCTCATGCGGGCTCGGTCAGCCGCCGCATGCGCCGCAACACACCGAAGGCACCTGTTCGAGTTGCGTCCAGTCGACCGGATAGCCGACGCGCGTGAGCAGCGCGAGCAATTCGGGCGAACTCATCTCGGCTGCAATGCGCAGGCTCGCGTCGGCGGGATCAATGTCGGCCATCGCCGACGGATCGACGGCGGTGAGCGCGTCGTTGATGACGTCGAGGTCGGGGCTGATGCCGCGAGCCTTGATGTGGAACTCCATGGTGCCTGATGCATTGTCGATGGCGCGCGCCTATTGTCCGGCGAAGTGGCTCGCGGAGATGTTGATCTCCGTCAACCATGCGTGCGACTGCGCCTCCGCGACAACCCTTCCGCACCGAATTTGGCGCCCTTACACTCGCCGCAACGCCCGTCGAGCGACACACAGCTGCCGCTTGGCGCGCGACCGGCGATTTCCCATGGGCTTCCCGTCGGCGCCCGCTCCGCATTGAACATCCACGACAAGGTTTGCCGCCATGCATACCGCTACTGCGCACGCGTTTCCCTTGCTCGCCGGATTGACCTTTACGCTGTATGCGGCGTCGGCGATCGCAGCCGGCCCGCCACCGACCGTGCAAATCGACACCGGCCGGCTTTCGGGCATCCACGCTGGCGCGATTGGGTTGGACGAGTTCAAGGGCATTCCGTATGCCGCGCCGCCGATGGGCGCATTGCGCTGGAAGCCGCCGCGACCAGTCGCCGCGTGGACCGGCGTGCGCAAGGCCGATCGTTTCGGGCCCCGCTGCATGCAGCGTCCGTTGTTCGGCGACATGATGTTTCGCTCCAACGGGATGAGCGAAGACTGTCTGTACCTCAACGTGTGGGCGCCGGCCGGTGTCGAAAACAGGCAACTGCCGGTGCTGGTGTATTTCTACGGCGGCGGTTTCCTCGCCGGTGACGGTTCCGAGTTCCGCTACGACGGCGCCAGCCTCGCGCGACGCGGGGTCGTCGTGGTCACCGTGAATTATCGCCTCGACGTGTTCGGATTCCTCGCGCTGCCGGCGCTCGCCGCCGAATCGCCGCAGCACGCCACCGGCAACTATGGGCTGCTCGACCAGGTCGCGGCGCTGCGCTGGGTTCACCACAACATCGCGGCTTTCGGCGGCGACCCGGATGCGGTCACCATCGGCGGCGAATCGGCCGGTTCCATGTCGGTATCGGCGCTGATGGCCTCGCCACTGTCGAAAGGATTGATGCAGCGCGCGATCGGCGAAAGCGGCGCGGTGCTCGCCAATCTCTCACCGCAACCGCGCGCGGCCGCCGAACGGCAAGGCGACGCGTTCCGGCGCCACGTCGGCGCGAAGTCGCTGGCGCAATTGCGCGCCATGCCGGCGGCTACGTTGCTCGCCGCCTGCGGCGACAAGGGTGCGCCGGATTTCGGGCTAGACATCGACGGCTGGCTGCTGCCGCGTGCACCGGCGGGGATCTACGAGGCCGGCGAACAGGCACACATTCCGCTGCTGGTCGGCTCCAATTCGCAGGAAGGTTCGTACACCAACCTGCTCGACGGCAAGGCACCGACACCGGCGAACTATCGCGCGGTCGTGACGCAACAGTTCGGCCAACACGCGGCCGAAGCCTTGAAGCTGTACCCCGGCCGCGACGAGGCCGAGGTGAGGGCGTCCGGCACTGCATTGGCCGGCGACGAATTCATCGCCCTTTCAACCTGGCGCTGGATGCACCTGCAACGCACCACCGGCGACGCGCCGGTCTATTACTACTACTTCGCCAAGGCGCGCCCGGCCAAGCGCGACGGCAGCGCGGGGCCGGACGCCGGCGCAGTGCACAGCGGCGAGATCGAATACGCGCTCGGCAATCTTGCGACCAATCGCGTTTACGCGTGGACCGGCGACGACTACAAGACATCCGCCGCGATGGAAGGCTACTTCGCCAACTTCATCAAGACCGGAAATCCGAACGGCCCCGGCCTGCCGCACTGGCCCGCCGCGGCAGCGAAGGACGGTGGCCTGCTGCGCCAAGTGATCGATGCGAACCCGCACACCGTCGTTGACCGCAACGCCGCGCGCTACGAATTCCTGCAACGCAACTTCAGGCCCGCTGCGGAACTTTGATTCGCGATTGTGTGACCTGGTTCACGTTGCTTGAATCGCTCCCTCGCCGGATCGGCTTGGCGATTCGAAGCTGGCACAGCAGTTGCATCGCAGCTTCGTGCGCGAATCAAGCGCATGACGGGAGGGTGCGATGGAAGCGGGAATCGACGCCAGGCAAATCGAACGCGTGCTGAGCCACCTCGCGCGCCTGCAGCACCGTCGCGACCAGGAAGAAGACGTGCTCGACGATCTCAGGCCGACCTGGCTCGGGATGGACACGTGGGATGTCGTCCTAGAAGACCTGGAAGCGCAGCACTACAAGAAGCCTGTCCGTGCCGCGCGCCCGCAAGTTGCGCGCTTGCGATTGGTACGCTGACCGCGGCGAAGCCGCGACGTTGGGCGCCCCGCGCGGTTCACCTCGACCATTCGAATTCGCGAAAACGCTCCACGAGCGTGTCGATCAATTGGCGCACTGCGCGGCTGACATAACGCGTGGGCGGATAGACCGCGTGGATCGCGTCCTCGGTGGGCGGCGTGCGCGGCAGCACGACCTGCAATTGTCCTGCTGCGAGCGCCGGCCCGGCGATGAACAGCGGTAGGATCGCCAGACCGAGGCCCGCCGCGGCGGCATCGCGCATCCCTTCCCCGCTGTTGGTATAGACCCGGCCACGGACTGCGACCTGGCGCGGCTCTCCGCCGCGCCGCGCCGGCGCGAACTGCCAGAACGGCGTCGAACTGGCATTGCCGTACGTGATGCAGGGATGCTGCTGGATGTCCTCGATGCGCTTGGGCGGTGCGTGCTCCGCCGCATAGGCCGGGCTGCAGCAAAGCACGCGCGGGCTGCGCGCGATGCGCCGCGCCATCAGTGACGAATCCGCGAGGCGCCCGATCCGGATGCCCAGATCGAAGCCCTCGCTCGCGAGGTCGACGTAGCGGTCTTCAAGGTTCAGGGTGATCGCGAGGCCCGGATGCCGGGCCGCAAATTCGAACACGCCCCGCCCCAGGTATTGGGCGCCGAACGTCACCGGCGCCGTGATCCGCAGGTTGCCCGCGAGCATGCCATCGCCACCGGCGGCCTCGTCGGCGGCCTGCTGGATGCCGCCCAGCAACTCGACCATCCGCGCGTGGAAGCGCCGGCCTGCATCCGTCACCGCGGCGCCGCGGGCGGAGCGATGCAGCAACTGCGTGTGCAGCGCCTGCTCGAGGCGCGTGATGCGCGCGCTGAGGCTCGACTTCGCGACGCCCAGGCGGACCGCGGCGGCGGTGATGCTTCCATCGTCGACCACCTGCACGAACGCGCGGATGTCGGCCAGGTTGTAGTCCACGGGCAGGGCTCCCATGCCATCGGGTGTTCGGTTTTTCCGAACACCGGGTTCGGCCCCTGGAGTCTACCCACGTTTGTGGCTCGCGAATAAGGTGACTGCATGTCGCAACGGGAGTTCCACTGATGAACACCATCCGGTCCGCTGCGGAACGTGGCCAGTCCCGACTGGGCTGGCTCGACAGCCGCCACACCTTTTCCTTCGGCAACTACCACGACCCGGCCCACATGGGTTTCGGCGCGCTGCGCGTCATCAACGAAGACCGCGTCCAGCCGGGCAAGGGTTTCGGCGCCCATTCACACCGCGACATGGAAATCCTGTCGTGGGTGCTCGACGGCGCGCTCGAGCACAAGGACAGCATGGGCACGCACGGCGTGATCCGTCCGGGCGAATTGCAGCGCATGAGCGCGGGCACTGGTGTCACGCACTCGGAGTTCAACGCATCCGCGAGCGAACCCGTGCACTTCCTGCAGATCTGGCTGCTGCCGGAACGCGAGGGGCTGGCGCCATCCTACGAGCAGCGCGCATTCGCGCCCGCGGACCTCGCGGACCATTTGCATCTGATCGCGTCCCGTGACGGCCGTGACGAATCCATCGAGGTGCACCAGGACGTGAATCTGTACGCGAGCCGGATGTCTTCGGGTGCGACGGTTTCGTTCCGCCCGGATGCCGGACGCTGGCTGTGGCTGCACGTCGCCAAGGGCAATGTGCAGGTGGAGGGCCGGGAGCTGCAGGCGGGCGACGCCGCGTCCTGGACCGGCGCGCCCAATGTGTTGGACATCCGCGCCGTTGCGCCCAGCGAAGTGTTGTTGTTCGATCTCGCGCCGGCGCACTGAGCCGGCGGCCAACCTGTTTCATCCGCCCCACAATCGGAGGTTTCCATGAAAACACTCACCAACGGTGCCGACCTGCTCGGCCGGCTGTTCCTGGTTCTGCTGTTCGTGATTTCGGGTTTCGGCAAGATCGGGGGCTACGCGGGCACGGCGGCTTACATGGCCGCAAACGGCGTACCGGGCATGCTGCTGCCGCTCGTGATCGTGCTCGAGATCGGCGGCGGCATCCTGGTCCTGCTCGGTTGGCACACCCGGATCGCTTCGCTGCTGCTGGCCGGGTTCACCATCCTGGCGTTGCTGCTGTTTCACCTGCCGGTCACCGCGGAAAACCAGATCGTGTTCCTGGCGGAGCTGGGTGTGGCGGGCGGCTTCCTGGTGCTCGCGGCGCATGGACCGGGTGCATGGAGCCTGGACACGTGGCTTGCCCGCCGCACCCCCACGAAATCGGTAGCGGCGTGAGGCATCCGACGGGGTCACGCACACCGTAACGACAGCGGGTCCGCAGCAATTGCTGCGGACCCGCTATTTCGAAGATTCGGGTTTTCAGTCGACGGTTGGGCTTTTGCTCGTCATTCCGCCTTGCGCCGGATGACGAAATGAGGAATTGATCGGAGCTTTCTCAGCCCTCGCCCATCCCCTCGGCCGGTTCCGCGGCGCTGCCTTGCTTGACCTTCCGTTCGATCCGCCGACCGACATCGGCATTGATGTTCTTCCAGTACTCGAACGCACGTTCCAGGACCGGACTACGGACGCCGCCGAGCAGGCTGCCGGCGACCTGCTCGACCAGCGCGTCGCGCTCGGCATCACCGAACACTTCGCGCACCAGCGCGCCGGGCTGGCCGAAGTCGTCGTCGTCCGCGTGCAGGGTGTAGGCGCTGCGGACCATCTCGCCGTCGGCTTCCCAACCGTTTTCCGCCCGACCGGTTTCGTCGGACCACGACCGTCCACCGCTGTTGGGCGCGTGCACTGGCGCGTTGCCGCTGTGGTGGTACGCCATCTGGCCATCGAACATGTATGTGTCCACCGGGACCTTCGGCTGGTTGACGGGCAACTGGTGGAAGTTGGTGCCGATGCGGTTGCGCTGCGCGTCGGCGTAGGCGAACGCGCGGCCGAGCAGCATCTTGTCCGGCGACAGGCCGATGCCCGGCACGGTGTTGCCCGGCGAGAACGCGGCCTGTTCGATCTGCGCGAAGAAGTTTTCGGGATTGCGGTTGAGCGTCATACGGCCGACGCGGATCAGCGGGTAGTCTTTGTGCGGCCAGACCTTGGTCAGGTCGAACGGGTTGAAGCGGTAGTCCCTGGCAGCCCCGTACGGCATCACCTGGACCGACAGGATCCAGCTCGGGTGCTCGCCGCGCGCGATCGCGTTGAATAGGTCGCGCCGGTGAAAGTCGGCGTCCTTGCCGGCCATCTCGGCGGCCTCGGCGTTGCTGAAGAATTCCATGCCCTGCTCGGTGTGGAAGTGGTACTTCACCCAGAACTTCTCACCCGCCCTGTTGATCCACATGAACGTGTGCGAACCGTAACCATTCATGTGCCGCCAGGTGCGCGGCAGGCCGCGTACGCCCATCACATAGGTGACCTGGTGGGCGGTTTCCGGATTGCTGGTCCAGAAGTCCCACTGCATGTGGTTGTCGCGCAAGCCCGAATCGGGCAAGCGTTTCTGGCTGCGGATGAAGTGCGGGAACTTCATCGGGTCGCGAACGAAGAACACCGGCGTGTTGTTGCCGACCAGGTCGTAGTTGCCTTCGTCGGTGTAGAACTTCAACGAGAAACCGCGCACGTCCCGCCAGGTGTCGGGGCTGCCCTGCTCGCCGGCGACAGTGGAGAAGCGCGCCAGCATGTCGGTTTTCGCGCCGGGCTGGAACAACGCTGCCTTCGTGTACTTCGATACGTCTTCCGTGGTTTCGAACACACCGAACGCGCCAGCACCCTTGGCATGCGGCTGGCGCTCCGGGACCTTCTCGCGATTGAAGTGCGCCATCTGCTCGAGGAAGTGCACGTCGTGCAGCAGGATCGGCCCGTTCGGGCCAATGGTCAGCGAATTGCGGTCGCTGGATGCGGGCGCGCCGGTACCGGTGGTCGAGCCCCGCCCGCCGTTTTCGTCCGCCATGACTCCGCTCCGATGGAATGTACCGAGGCATGTTGCAGCCGGCCCGGTTAAGAATTCATGCACGCCATCCCGAGCGTCCTTGACTGAAGATCGCATTGCTGGTGCATTCGGAAGCGGGACGAACCGCGGTGCTGATATGATCGCGGCGGTCATCCGGGGGTGGGCGCGTGTCCGCGGCCAAGGCTGTCAGCTTTCATTTCGCGCCGCACTGCGATTTTTGCCGGCCCGTGGCCGGTGCCAGCTGGCAGATCGGGGCATGACGATCAAAAAGACCATTCATCCGGCCGTGCGCATGGACTTCTTCGTGCGCGTCCTGACGTGCCCGTTGGCCGCGCTCACGATGTTTTCGCTGTTCTGGATCCAGCATATGCCGCCCCTGTGGCTGGTGGCATTGCTGGCTTCCTACGGCGTGCTGTGGCCGCCATTGGCCTATGCCGTCGCGCGTCGCAGCCGCGACTCGAAAAACGCCGAGCAATGGAACCTCACCGTCGACTGCCTGTTCATCGGCGGGTGGATCGCGAGCATGCAGTACAGCCTGTGGCCGAGCTTCCTGCTGTTTGCGGCGTTGCATGTCTGCAACATTTTCTTCGGCGGCACGCGACTGGCGTTGCGCGGCATCCTGGCACTCATCGTCGGCATCCTGTGCGTCGGGTGGAGCATCGGATTCCATCCGCAGTTTCAATCGCCGCTCCTGACCACGTGGTTGACCATCGGTACCTATTTGCTGTTCACCACCGCGTTTGCGTACCAGATGCATGCGAACCGCAAGCAACTGACGCTGAACCGCCTGGGGCTCGCCGCACGCAATGCCGAAATCGAGGACAAGAACGCGCAGCTGGCCCAGGCGCGCGACGAGGCGGACAGCGCCAACCGCGCCAAGAGCATGTTTCTGGCCAACATGAGTCACGAGTTGCGCACGCCGCTGAACGCCATCATCGGCTACAGCGAATTGCTGATCGAAGAAGCCGAGGACAGCGGCAACGACACGTTGGTCCCGGATATCGAAAAGATCCGTACCGCGGGCAAGCATCTACTGGGCCTGATCAACGAAGTGCTCGACCTGTCCAAGGTCGAGGCCGGCAAGATGGAACTGGCGCCCGAGGACGTGGATGTCGCCGCGCTGGTCGACGGGGTGCGCGGCACGGTCGAACCGCTGGTGCGCAAAAAGGGCAACACGTTCTGCGTCGAGTGCGAGGCTTCGGGTCGCATGCACGTCGACGTCACCCGACTGCGCCAGGTGCTGATCAACCTGCTCGGCAATGCGTCCAAATTCACCGAAAACGGGAAAGTGACCCTGCGCGCGCTTCGCGACCACCGCGACACGGGCGATTGGCTGGTGTTCGAAGTGGCCGATACGGGCATCGGCATGACACCGGAGCAACAACAGCACGTGTTCCAGCCATTCGCCCAGGCCGATGCTTCGACCTCGCGCAAGTACGGCGGCACCGGACTCGGGCTGACGCTGAGCCGCCGCTTCGCGCAAATGCTTGGCGGCGACATCACGCTGCAGAGCAGCCAGGGCGCCGGCAGCACTTTCACCGTCAGCGTTCCGGCGTCCCGCCTCCCGGCCAAGCCACCAGGGGCGGCCGAGGAGACTGCCAACGGTGGGGCTGCGAACGGTCCCGCCATCCTCATCATCGATGATGACGGTGGCGGCGCCGGCGTGATGAGCCGCATCCTGGCGAAGGAAGGCTATCGTGCGGTGCCCGCGACGAATGGCGAAGACGGGCTGCGCCTGGCGCGCGAAATCAAGCCCGCCCTGATCCTGCTCGACGTGCTGATGCCGCACGTCGACGGCTGGACGGTGCTGGCGCGCCTGAAGGCAGACGCGCAACTGGCGGACATCCCGGTGGTGATGATCTCGGTGACCCCGGACCGTCGTTTCGGCGTGACGCTCGGCGCAGCCGACTACCTGGTCAAGCCGATCGAGCAATCCAGGCTGCTGCAAACACTGCGCAAGCACATCGGCGAGCACGGGGAACATTCCGTCCTGGTCATCGACGATGACAAAACCACCCGCGACATGTTGCGCCGCGTGCTCGAGCGCGAGGCATGGTCGGTCGTCGAAGCCACCAATGGCCGTGAAGGCCTCGCGCAACTGGACAGGCATCGCCCCGCGGCCATCCTGCTGGATCTGATGATGCCGCAAATGGATGGCTTCACGTTTCTCGATTCGCTGCGACAACGCGGTGAGGAAACCCCGGTGCCGATCATTGTCCTCTCGGCCAAGGAATTGTCTCGCGCCGAGCTGGCGCGGCTGGAAAACCAGGTGCAGAAAGTGATCGAGAAGGGGCGCCTCGGCCATCATCAGCTCGAACAGGTGCTGCACAACGCAGTCGCCTCGCACAAACTGCGCACGCAGGGTGAAGCATGAAGATTCTGTTGGTCGACGAGAACGAGATGAACAGCGACATGCTGAGCCGCCGCCTGCAACGGCGCGGCCACGAAGTGCTGATAGCCGTGGACGGCGCCGAGGCATTGCGCATCGCCGGCGAGGCGCAACCGGAACTGGTCCTGATGGACCTGAGCCTGCCGGTCATGGATGGCTGGGAAGCCACGGGGCGCATGAAAGCCAACCCGCGGACCGCGTCGATCCCGATCATCGCCTTGACCGCGCATGCCATGGACGCGGATCGCGCACGCGCACTGGCGGCCGGCTGCGACGATTTCGATACCAAGCCGATCGATATGGAGCGGCTGACCGGAAAGATCGCCGCGCTGGTTCCGGATGGCGCGACGTGAACGCGAGGCACCGGTGACTGCCGAGTTCCGCGCCGGCTCGATGCGCGAACTCGGCGGCGCGCTGGCGTTCGTCGACCAGGTCTGCGCTGGCGTCGAGGCGGATACGGCGTTGGCGGTTCGGCTGGCGATCGAGGAAGCGTTCACCAACATCTACAAGCATGGTTATGCAGGCGGCGAGGGACCGGTTGCTGTGCGCGTCGATGTCGCGCCACGACAGATCGTCGCGACCCTGGTCGACGAGGCACCCGCGTTCGACCCGACCGACGCGCCCGCGCCCGATCTCGACTCTCCCTGGGACCAACGCCGCGCCGGTGGGCTGGGTTGCCACCTGCTGCGGCAGATGATGGATGAAGTGAAATACGCGCGGCGCGAGCATGGTAATGTCTTGACGCTTTTGAAGACGCGCGCATGATGCAAGCGCGAACGGAAAGGGGCTGAGTGCATGAACGTCGAATTCGATACGCATGGCAACGTCTCGATCGTTGTCATCAGCGGCAGCGTGGACGGCCTGACGGCGGGTGATTTGCTGAGTCGTCTCCAGGGGTTCGTCGCCGAGGGCAACCTGCTGCTGGTCGCCAACCTCGCTGGGGTCGAGTACACCTCCAGCGCCGGCTTGCGCGCGCTGCTGGCCACCGTGAAGCAGGCGCGCCGCGGCGGCGGCGACCTGCGCCTGGCCTGCATCAA
>DAIUEL010000065.1:0-12565 GCA_036845145.1 Rhodanobacteraceae bacterium
CGGAAGTCGCGGCGCAGCGCGTCTTCCTCGATGCTGCCCCATACGTTGTCGCGCAGGATCCGGCCGTCGACCACGTGGCGGTCCTCGCTGGCGTCACCTTCGCCGGTACCGCGGAAGGTGGCGACCTCGACGATCTCGGGTCCGAACACCACGTGCGCGAGCCGGAACCGCCGGCCGATCAGCCGGCAGTTGCGAAACAGCTTCCTCACCTCTTCGGGCGTGGCGTCGGTGGCCACGTCGAAATCCTTGGGGCGCCGACCGAGCAACAGGTCGCGCACGGCACCGCCGACCAGGCACGCGCGGAATCCGGCGTCCTTCAATCCGTACAGCACGCGCAACGCGCCACGGCTGATCTGCTTGCGGGAAAGATTGTGCTGCTCGCGCGGAATCACCCGCGGCGCGGGCATCGGGTGATCGAAAGCGGCGGAATCGGAACTCAAACGACAGACACCCTGCGGGCAGCAAGCCGCGAATCGGCGGCACGAAGTCCGTTATACTAGCGCGCTGCGCGGCCGCACGCTCCCTTCGTCTAGTGGCCCAGGACATCGCCCTCTCACGGCGGTAACGCGGGTTCGAGTCCCGCAGGGAGCGCCAATGGCCAGTCTCGACGAGTTCCCGCTCGTCCCAACCGACACTGAAATCCGCAGCACTACGTCGACGGACGGGTGTATTAGGAAGCTGGCGCTGTTCAGCACCAACTGGCTGGCACCGCGGCGGTGCGTGGCGACAGCGCGAAATTCAACACCGCCATCGCCAGCCCAGCGCGTCGTGGACGGAACACCGGTCGTCGCTCACGCTTCGTGGGTCGGGTCTTGCGTGTCGGCAAGCTTGGCCGCATAGAGCGCAGCGCCGATGTGCGGCTCGTGCATGGGCTCCACGAAATTGAATGGGCGGCGCGTTGCGTGCAACGCCTCTCGAAAAGGCGTCAACAAGAGATCCCCGGTGTTGAAGGCGCCTCCCGAACCGGAAACGAGTGCCACCTCTTCCGGTTCGAACCGCAAGGCAGTACGGATGGCCAGCGCAATGCGTGCCAGTTCCTCACCCGCCTGCGCGAAGATCCCGATGGCTTCGGCGTCGCCGGCTTGCGCAGCGCGTGCGACCACCTGCGAAAGCTGTGCCAGTTCGCCGCGGGACGAAGCGCCTTCGCCGTAGACGTGGGTGCAGATGTCGAGGTCCGACTGCAGCCGCAATGCCTCGTTGAACATCGCGTACAGCGGGCCCTTCGGCAAGCGGCCATCACTCATGCGGGAGTACTTGTTGAGGCCCCGGATCGCGATCCAGTAGGCCGAGCCTTCGTCCGAGAACGCTTCGCCCCAACCACCGGCCCGTGCGCCACGTCCTTTCCGTCGGCCATAGCCGATGGAGCCGGTGCCGGCCACGATGTTGATGCCGTCCGCGCACCCCAACGAACCGGCCCATCCGCACACCATGTCGTTGTCGCACGTGTATCGATCGTGGCCGAGGATCGATTCCGGCAGGGCGCGCAGGCATGAGGCCATGCTGCTGTCTTCGCCGTACGCCGGCATCCCGAAGAAGGCGTGGCGGATATCCGCCGCCGAAACCGAGGCGGCGTCCAGGATTTCGCCGATCCCGCGGGCAAGCACCACACGTACACCGTCCAACCCGACCTGCGGATGGTAGGTCGTACCCAGTTGCGCTTCCGCCAGCAGGCTGCCGTGCCGGTCGATGAGCGCAAAGCGGGTCTTCGTCCCGCCTCCGTCGACGCCGAGGAAATACCCTGGGCCTGTCATGCTGCGGCGTGAATGCGCACGCCTTGCACGACGCGATTCACCATCCCTTGCGGGTTCGGATTGTCGGGCGCGATTCCTCGCGCGAGCGAGGCTTGCAACGCAAAAACCTGCGCGGCCGCGACGTAGGGCCAGACCAGGTCCAGGTCATCGGCTCGTGCCATGCCGGGAATGAAAATCGTGTCGTCGGTCGCACTGCCGCGTGGTCTGGTGGTCACCTCGATGACACGCGCCGCCACGTTGTCGCGGCGCAGTTCATCGATCAGGTCGTGGTCGTAGTTGCGCGTGAGAGGATCGTTGGACACGAATACCACCACGAGCGTGTTGTCGTTGACGAAAGTCTTGGGCCCGTGCCGGAAGCCGAGTGGTGACTCGAAGCAGGTAGCCACGGCACCGTTGCACAACTCTCCCAACTTCAGCGCAGCCTCGCGCGCCAATCCCTGCAACAGCCCGCTGCCCAGGTAGACAACCCGCTCGTGGCGTTGCGAGGCGAGCGTTTGCAGCATCGGCGACGTGCCATGGATCACCGTTCTGGTTGCGTCGGCCACAGACTGAATGCGTGCGTCCAACGCGTGCGCCGGCGACAGCGCCGCAAGCGTTGCATAGAGCATGCAGCTGAAGCTGGAAGTCATCGCGAATCCGGCGTCGTGGGTTTCCTCGGGCAGTTGCAGGGTCAGCGACCTCTTCACCTGGATGCGGCCGAGGGCGCCGTCGGCATTGCAGGTCACGATCAGGTGCCGGACGTCGGGAATGCGCGCCTCGGCAAACTTCGCCGCGGCAAGGCTTTCGGGACTGTTTCCGGAACGCCCGAAGGAGACCAGCAGCAGCGGATGCCGCGTGTCGAGGTACTGGTCCGGCGCGCTGACGATGTCCGTCGTCGGGATGGCATCCACGCGTGCGGCCAGTTGCCTGTCGAAGACCGGCGCCAGGCACTGGCCGATGTAGGCGGAAGTGCCCGCGCCAGCGAGGATCACCCGTGCCGCCGGATTGTCGATCAGGGGTGCGACGAAGCTCCGCAGCCGATCATGCATGCCGGCCACGAGATCATGGGTACGCTGGAGCATCCGCGGTTGCTGCTCGATTTCGCGGGCGGTGCACAGCCCCCCGCGGGCGGAGAGCTGCGCCACCGGGATCCCCAGGTGTTCAATTTGATGTGCAGGCATCGTGGTAGTCATCCAGGACGGTCATTACATGCGCCACGACCCACGCCTTCGGGTCGCGCGCGGCGCCGGATCGCAGCAGCGGCAGCGCATCCGGCAGGTATTGGCTGAGCAGTGGCATGGGCGGTGGCTGTTCGCCGAGGTTGGCAAACAGGCGCTCGCGCGCAGACTCGACCACCGGATCCGGCCAGTAGTAGCGGATGCGGTCGCTCAGGCTGTACTGCATGTCGATCTGCAGCGCCTGGCCCTCGGCGCGGTAATAGCGACGCCACTGCGCGGGCTTCTCACGCATCCGTTCCAGTGTCACGGCGCGCAACCCCGCGCGGCGGTGCACGGGAATCCATTCGTTCTCGATAGCATCCAGCGCCCACAACGCCTCGCGCAGCGCGAAAGTGAGTCCGGGGCCGACCTTGAGGATCGCAAAATGGTCGCGTACCAGCGCCCGCAGCGACGCGCGGGTCTGGTAATCGGTGGAGTGGGCCTCGAACACGAGGCCCGGCACGCTTTCGATCGCCCCACTCAGGTCGCCGGCTTTTTCCGGCCGGTAGTCGATCACCTCGTGATGGTCGAATTCAACGCCCGGCTGCACCACCGAGGCGATCACGCGTTCCCAGGCTGCAGCGAGGCCGGCCTCCTCGAACGCCTGCCGGTGCGCCGCGATGGTCGCCAGCGCCGCTTCCGGCGTGGTAACGGCAAGCCCTTCGATGGCTTCGGTGGCGCCACCGGGCGTCGGCACTTCGGTACCGATCACATATACCGGAGGGATGCCGCCGGTGCGCTTGCATGCCGCTTCGGCGGCCAGGCACAGGCGCACGGCGCGACGCACGATCTCGGCCTCGGGCAACGGCACCGGGTCGTCGGCACACGCCATCGAACAATCGAGGTGGATCTTGTGGAAGCCGGCGGCCACGTAGGCATCGACCATGGCCTCGGCCTTGTCCATGGCCGCATCCGCGACGAGGCCGGTCCACGGGTTGGGACCCAGGTGATCGCCGCCGAAGACGATCCGCGATCTCGGCAAGCCGACCTGGTCGGCGACGGCGTGCACGAATTCCACGAACCCGGCGGGACGCATGCCGGTATAGCCGCCATCCTGGTTGACCTGGTTGCAGGTGGCCTCGAACAGGACCATCGGCGTGTGATGCAACAGCGCGTGCCGCAGTGCCGCCTCGATAACCAGTGGATGCGCAGAGCACACCGACGTGATGCCGCAGGCATCGCCTTCCCGGTGTCGCCTGATCAATGCCTGGATTTCGTGCATCTCTTGATTCCCTTTCAAGCCGCCGGTGTGGATGCGGCGACGTCACGCTCCGGTTGCAACACCAGCAACAGCGATGCCGCGAGCGCCAGCAGGAGGCCGAGCATCTTCAGGGGCCCCGGGACGACGCCGGCGAGCAACATGGCCAACGCCGCGGTGATCAACGGTGCACCGGCGTTGGTCAACGGTGCGACCACGATGGCCTTGCCGTATCGGAAGGCCAGCACCAGGGTCAACGCGCCGATCGCGTTCAGGACCTGGATGGCCGCGGCCATCCAGGGACCATCCAGCCCGAGATTGATCGGCTGGCCGAAATCGGTCATGGCCCACGCCACCGGCACCAGCAGCAGTGCGCCGACGGTCATGTAGAAAAAGATGCTGTCGGCACCGACGTGCTCGTTGGCCAGCTTCATGAGGTATGCCTGCACGCCCCAGGCGAGCATGATCAGGAGCGATTGCACGAACCAGCCGAGGCCGGCACCGCCGGCACTTCCGCCGGACAGGTTCAACAATGGCAACGACACCAACGCGAGCGCGATGCCAAGCGTCCCGGCGCGGCCGGTGCGTTCGCGCATCAGCACGAACGACAGGGCGATCGTCACCACCGGAGACAGCGAAATGATCGGGAAAATGAAGTAGGCCGGTCCAACCGTCAGGGTATGGAACAGCAGCATCTGCCCGCCGGCACCGAGCAGGCCGATCAGCAAGCCGTAGACCACCGCACGCGGCGTGCGATCGAGCCTCCAGCCGCCGAGCCAGAGTATGAAGGCCGCCGGGGGAATCATCGTCAATGCCCATACGCCGTATACCAACGTGTCGGGGAAACCGTGCTCCGCCGACAGCCCGGAAAGCGCTCCCCAGACACCCCACAACACGACGGTCGTGAGCGAGCAGCCCACCCATGTACGTCGGGCGGAGGAGCCGGAGCTGCCGCTCATGCAGCTTTCCCGACAGGGGTTGCCTTGAGCAACAGGAAGTGTTCGAAGCGCGCGTGCAGGGTATTGGTACCCGCGTCGACCACGCCAAGCTCGACGTCGTTGAACAGGTCGCGGACGTGATAACGGCCAGCGGCCAGTCCCCGCAATTCCAGAAGGCCATCCCAGCGGTCGGCGTAGAACGCGTAATAGAGCGCACCGTCTTTGGCGATGGCATGTGCCTCGGGACGGTCGAAACCGATGTCGTACAGCGCACCCAGGTATTCACCGTGCGGCAACATGTGCTGCCGGTACAACTCGCTCCACTTGCGCCAGAGGGCCTCTTTTTCCGGCGTCAGTACCAGGCCGCCGGGCGGGAGCGGTTCGGAAGGTTGGTCGGTGTCCTTCGGCCAGGTGAACTTCGTCGAGATCACCGCACCGATGCCGACGCTCGACGCAAAATCCTTCCCGCCATCGCTCAGTTCGACATGGTCGCCGGCATAGCTGCTGCGATTGCCCATCAGCGCCTTCATGGACTTGCCCTTGCTGCGCACTTGCCAGGAAGAGGTTGGGTCCGACCCCGGATATTGGTCGGTGGCCGGCAGGTTGTGGAACGCAAATGCAGTGCCGCAGGGACATAGTTCGATCACCGCATCGCGGTTTGCGGCGTGGGCGGCTTCGTGGATCGCCTTCCAGAAGTCGGCCAGCTTCTCGCAGGATTCTTCCGGGCGCGCATGGTGGTGCGCAGGGTTGTAGCAGGGCGCGACCGCGTTCAGGTACTGGCCATCGAACTTGATCCCGTCGAAGCCCCAATCGCCGACGATCTTTTTCACCAGCCCGACGTAGTAGTCGACGGTGGGCCGATAGGCCGGGCATTGGGTGAACGCGTTCCACCAACTGATCTTCTGGACGGATCCGTTCTTGTCGAGCAACAACATGTCGGGATGATCGTGCAGGATGTCGCTGCCCGGGTCGGCCGCCAAGGGCGCGATCCAGAGTCGCGGCCGCAGGCCCGCGTCCTTGATGGCGCGCACGAAGGCATGCATGTCTTCCTCGCCGCGCGGAAACTTGCGCGGGTCGAGCCGCCAGTCGCCCTCGTTGGTTTGCCAGCCATCGTCGATGACGGCCCAGCCGAAACCGAGGTCGCGCACCTTCGGCAGGGTCGCCAGCACCTGTTCACGGGTGAAATCGCGCCCATAGCCCCAGGCGCACCACACCGGTGCGAACGCCGCCTCGGGCGCGATCGGCGCGATCAGCCCCTGCTCCGCCATGAAGGCACGGTAGCGCTGCAATGGCGTGAAGTGATCGCCCTGGTGCACGCACAGATACGTATGTTCGGTGGCCAACGTTTCACCCGGCGCGAGCGTGGTCGCATGCGTGGATTCGACCGCAATGGCCGCACCCGTCCGGGTCTTGCGTACCGGCAGGTCGAGCAGGCGAGCCACGGGCTCCAGGTGACCGACGGCCACGCCGGCGTCGCGACGCCAGAGATCGGCTACCGGCGTGCCGCCGCCGTAATCCGACGCGTCCATGCCGAGCGTGTTGCGCTGATCGAACCCTTTCCCTACAGGCCGCACCCAGTCACGCCGATCTTCGTGCGTGGTTCCTGAAAAACTCCAGAAGCCGCCGGGCGCATCAGGCAATTCGTGTGCGACGTTGCGCCAGCCATCCACCTGCAGGGGTTGCGTGCCCTGGTTGCGGTATTGCACCCGCATCACCGCCATGTCGGGGTGACGATCGAACGCGAGGATTTCGACCACTTTCTCGACCGCACCATCGGATCGGCCAGTGACGACGTGGCGCGTTCCGCGCCCGTGCCGCGGATCGTCGATGGATTCGACGGTGTGTCCGGCAAGGGCGAAGTCGGCCAGTTCGCCGCCCTCGCACAACAGGGCTTCGCTGGCTTGGTGGCTGGTCAAGGCACGACCATCCCTGAACAATTGCGTGTGCAGCCGGCCATTGAAATCGATAGCCAGATTGCCGCTCGCGACCCGCACCTGGCCGCCTTCCGAACCGGTCCGCGCAGAGGGGCCGCTGGATGAGGGAGGCGCGCCGCGGCGCATCGAAGGCTTGCGGGCCCAGGCCGGCAACGCTGCCCACGCAGTCATGCCCGCGACGAGTTTGAGAAGACTGCGGCGTCCCAAATGTGGCATCCAGGCGCTCCCGAGTATCAGACGTCCTCATTCTGCGCTATACGTTCGGTTTGTGCAATCGATATGTTTCGTTTAGTGTATGCATAGTTTCGTTACGCGAGGCTAAGCGACATGTCGATCATGATCCGTGCTCTGCTGCTGGTGTTGTTCGCCCTGCCTGCATGGGCCTCACCCCCCGTAGTGGACAAGTCCTACGACTTGGCCGACTTCGCCCACGTACGCAAGTTCGACGCCCACGTACACGCGAATACCGAGTCCCCCGCGTTTCTCGAACAGGCCCGGGCCGACGGATTCGAATTGCTGTCGATCAACGTCGACTACCCCGACTTTCCGCCTGCCGACCGGCAACGCGATGTCACTTTGGCGTTGGCCGCACGCGATCCCGTACGGTTCCACTGGGCCACCACGTTTTCGATGCGGGGGTTCGGAGACCCGGGCTGGCTGGAGCGCGCCGAGGCGCGTTTGAAGGCGGACGTGGCACGCGGCGCGCGTGGGGTAAAGATCTGGAAGAACGTCGGCATGATCGAGAAGGACGCCGACGGCAAATTGATCATGCTGGACGACCCGAGGCTCGCTCCGATCGCGGAGACCGTGCAACGCCTGGGCGTGGCGCTGATCGACCACCAGGGCGAGCCTTACAACTGCTGGCTGCCGCTGTCGGAAATGACGACGGACAACGATCGCGAATACTTTCGCCACCACCCCGAATACCACGCCTGGCTGCACCCCGAGCTGCCACGCTATGAAACGCTGATGGCCGCGCGCGACCGCTTCGTCGAAGCCCATCCGCACTTGCGTTTCGTCGGCGCCCACATGGCCAGCCTGGAGTGGAGCGTCGACCGCCTTGCCGAATTCCTCGATCGGCACCCCAATGCCACGGTGGATCTCGCGGCGCGCATGAGCCAGGTGCAATACCAGTCATTGCGGGATTACGACCGCGTCCGCGACTTCTTCATCCGCTATCAGGACCGGCTGCTTTACGGAAGCGACCTGACGCACAACCCCAGTGTCGATGACGCGGCATTTCGCCGCGAGGCCCACGCGTTCTGGATGTCCGACTGGCGCTACCTTGCAACCGGCGCGACCCAGCGCATCGATGACCTGGACGCGGAGGTGCCCGGACTGCGTCTGCCGCGCCCGGTCATCGACAAAATCTATTATCGCAACGCCGTGCGCGTGCTCGGCCTCGACGGTGAAGCCCGCGATTAGGCCAACAGCAGTTCGAAGCCCACGTCCTGGCTGGCTTGGCGAATGTCTTCCGGGGCATCCTTGTCGGTGATCAGCATGTCCAGCCCGGAGATCGGGAGGATCCGGTGCAGGCACACCCGCCCGAACTTGGAGCTGTCGGTGATGGCAATGACCTTGCCCGCCGCCTCGACCATTTTCCGGTTGAGGGTTGCTTCCGGCTCGTAGTGCGTCGTGATGCCGCGCTCGAGATCGAAGCCGTCCACGCCGAGAAACAACATGTCCACCTGCAGTGCATCGAGGGCTTCGACGGTCAACCCCCCGTAGAACGCCATGTTCTTGCGGCGCAGCTCGCCACCCAGCATCACGATCTTGATCGCCTGCCTGGACGACAACGCCGACAGTACGCCGAAATCGTTGGTGACGACCGTGATATCGAGATTGGGCAACGCCTCGGCAAGCTGGATGCCGGTCGTGCCCGAGTCGATCACGATGGTGTTGCCCGCCTCCACGAGCTCCGCTGCGCGCCTGCCAATGCGACGCTTGTCATCCAGGTGGACGACGCGCTTGGCCTCGTAAGCCGGCTCGGCTTGCACGCCCCCGATCGCGTTGCTGTCGATCGCACCGCCGTAGGCGCGCGTCATGACGCCCCGCGCGGCAAGGTAACGCAGGTCCTTGCGCACCGTCTGCACGCTGACACCGAAACGTCGCGCCAGCGATGCAACCTGGACGCTTCCCTGCTTGTGGACCAGCTCGCTGATTTGCAGACGGCGCTGGCTGGTATCGCGTGTGGCTGGCATGAGGCCTCCTGTCGGCGCGCAGTATGCGATAGTTCGTTGTATTTCGCTATTGATGCATAACGAAACATAGTGTAGGCTGCGTTCTGTTTCGCAACAGGTCCTCGTCCGCGCATAGCTTGGGGAAAAACCATGAAGATCGCCTGCCTGCAACAAAAAACGCTCGTCTGCGGCATTGCTTTCGCGCTCTTGGCTCCCGGTGTTGGATTGGCGCAGGGACAGCAGGCCCAGGATCCCGCATCGGTTCCTGCAACCGCCTCGACAAGTGGCACGCAGGATGACGTTTCGAAAAAGGACAATGACGATGTTGCTACCCTCGGGACCATCCAGGTCACCGGGGTCCGCGCCAGCCTCGCGCGTTCGGTGGGGCTGAAGCGCAACGCATCCACCGTGCAGGACTCGATTACCGCCCTGGAGTTGGGCAAGTTCCCGGACGACAACGTGGCCGACTCCCTGAGCCACATCACCGGCGTCGCCATTTCGCGCACCGCCGGGGGCGAAGGACAGAAAGTCAGCGTGCGCGGTCTCGGACCCGAATACACGCTGACCACGTTCAACAATCGAATCCTCGCAACGGACGGCGCCGGCCGCGACTTCGCCTTCGACGTACTTCCGGCCGACGTCATCAGCGGCGCCGACGTGATCAAGGGCGCGGAAGCATCATTGACCGAGGGCGCCATCGGCGGCCTGGTCAACCTGCGCTCGGGAAGCGCCTTCGACCGGTCCGGCCAGCGTGGCACGGTTCGCCTTGAAGGCGATCACAACCAGATGTCGGAACTCAACGGGCACAAGCTGTCCGCGGCGTACAGCAACACCTTTGCCAACGACACGTTCGGTGTCATGGCGGGCCTCGTCTACGCAAAACGCCACGACCGTACCGACGTGGCCGGCAACGACGGCGGCTGGACCCGCAATCCCGATCCCAACGATCCGAATTGGTTTGGCAACGCCTGGGGCGGAAATATCGACCCCAACGGAAACGATCAACTGGATCCTGACGAGTACGGTTTGATCGGCCCCGGACAGTTCCGTGTCGGCTCGATCCTCGAGGACAAGAAGCGCCTGGCCTTGTCGGGCAGCCTCGAATGGCGTCCGACCGATTCGTTGCGCGTGACGGTGGACGGGCTCAAGACGCGCCTGGATTCACCGCAGGTCGGGTACCAGCAGTCGTTTTACACGCTGTTCTCCCCCGACCGCTGGTCCGACATGACGATACAGAACGGCATCGTCACTGGCTTGACCATGGACAACCCGGATCCGGAATTGCGGCTCAACCCGGAACTGTTGAACATGACCAATTACCGCGTGGTGGATACCGCGCTGTTCGGCGCCAACGTGGCCTGGCAGGTGACGCCCGATTTCAGCCTCGTCGGCGACGCGTACCGTTCGACTTCGCGCCGGCACTCGGGCGGCCAGGACAGTTACGTGGTCCTGCGCATGAACCAGCCCAACGTCACCCGCGTCGAGTTGACGGGCGACAGGGTGCCCGACGTCACCACCACGTTCGACGATGGCCGCGACCTGAGTTCAGGCCTGGCCAACGGCGAATTCGGCCCGTCCGACTTCAACACCCATTACTTCCAGCTCGGTGGCGACAACATCGACGACCGCATCAACGGTGCGTCGCTCGGCGGCAATCTGTTCGTCGACAAATTCCACGTGGACAACCTGAAGTTCGGCATCAACTTCACCGACCGGCGCAAGACACGCGACCTGGTCGACAACACGTTCACCGGTGGCGCGGACTACTACTCGGGCCAGTACGCGATCGACGTGGGGGACCTCGGCGGCAACGTCCTGTCGCACAGGTTCACCTTGCCCAACTTCATGAGCGGCGTGCATTCGAGCTTCCCGCGCAGCTTCATGGCCTTTGACGTACCGGGTTACCTAGCAGCATTGCGTGACTACGACGGCAATCCTCGCCCGGGTGGCGGCGTCTACGATTTCAGCGCCGCCGCACCGGTCTGGAACCCGCTGCAGAGTTACCGGGTGTCCGAACGAACCTACAGCACCTATTTGCAGGCAGACGTTTCGGGCGAGCGCTGGGATGGCAACATCGGCGTACGGCTGGTCCAGACCGATACCACCTCACAAGCCTGGGACGCCAAGATCCTGAGCATCACCGAAAACGGAGCGTTCAATTACACGGCCAAATACGCCGATCCGACCCCGCTCGTGCAGGAGGGCAACTACACCTATCTGTTGCCGTCGGCAAACTTCGTCTGGCATTTCACCGACAAGTTGCAGTTGCGACTTGGCGCGGCGAAGACGATGGCGCGCCCGTCGGTCGAACAGCTGGCGCCGACCAGCACGACAGAGAGTGTTTCGTGGGGCGAGTTCACCCAGGTATTCGGCGGCAACGTCGACCTCAAACCCTACAACGCGCGCCAGGGCGATGCATCGCTGGAGTGGTACTTCGACGACAAGTCCATCTTCAACGTTGCCGTGTTCCAGAAACACATCGAAAACCAGATCACCACCACCTTCGAAACAGGCCAGGACATCGGGGTCGGCCCGATCCTCGATACGAACGGCAACCCTATTACGAGCGGCCCCACCCTGTTCAACGTGCTTCGCCCGATCAATGGCGACTATGCGAAGGTCCATGGCGTCGAGATCGGCCTGCAGCATTTCTGGAAGAGTGGCTTCGGCTTCCGGATGCAATACACCCGCAACTGGTCGAAGAGCTGGGTCGATGGCCAGGAGCGACCGCTCGAAGGCATCGCGCCATCGGTGTACTCGGCGAGCCTGATGTACGAGAAGGGACCATGGTCGATCGGTGCGACCGCGGACCACACCAACGGTTTCGTGACCGCGATCGGGGTGCTGGGTACCGGCTACAACGAGCTTTCCGACCCGCTTACCTGGGTGACCGCACACGTTTCGTACGACATCAACGACCAGTTCAGTATCTCCCTCGAAGGTCAGAACCTGCTCGACGAGGCACAAACGTACAGCATCAATGGGAATCCACTGCTGTCCAACGGCTACTTCCGTTATGGACGCTCGATGACACTTGGGGTCAGGTTCAAGTTTTAGCGCCCTCCGTGAAATGGTTGCATGCTGGCGGATCGGCCCGGGAGCTTCGCTGTCGCCGCCACGCGAAACTGCGCGGCAGTCCGCCCGTGATCGGACTGCCGCAACCCGGGCGGTGCTGCCGCACTGCGGTCGTTGGAACGACCTATCCACGGCCTGACTTTTTACAATGGCGCTTCGGTTGAAGCGCTGTATGTGCGATCATTCGGGACTGAACGGATCGATTGCTCCCAGCTCCCAATGACCTTCGTCGTCACCGACAACTGCGTGAAGTGCAAGTACACCGACTGCGTGGAGGTGTGCCCGGTCGATTG
>DAIUEL010000066.1:0-12421 GCA_036845145.1 Rhodanobacteraceae bacterium
GCGTCCAGCGCGACCTGTTCGGTTTCGGAAATCCTGGGCAGCACGCGCTTGAACAGGTTCAACAGTGGCGCCGCAAACAATGCCCGGCGCAGCGGCGTCAGGTTCAACGGCAGTGCGACCAGCACCACGAACAGGCCCAGCAGCACCCACATCGGCGTGAACGCCTGCAGGCCGAAACCGACCACGAGAATCGTCACGACCGTCGCCAGCGTCCATTGCCAGAGGCGGCTGCGGAAATACGCGCAGGCGATGCCGACGATTGCGGCGCAAATCAGAATGATGATGGTGTTCATGGCAAACCTCGCTGGATCGGCGCGCGTGGACACGGTGCAGAAACGACGCCAAGGTCGAGTGTATTCAGGAATGGTTCGATTGCGGCCGTGAACGCGGCGTTGTCGTCACCGGCCAACGTATGCGCCGCGTGCGGGATCTGGACATGCGTCGCGTGCGGCACCGCATCCAGGAATTCCTTGACGGTGGCATCCGACACGATGTCGCTGCGTCCGCCCGAAACCAGCAGCGTCGGCACGTCGATGTTCCGCGCGGCGTTCAACAGACGTTGCTGATGGCGCTCACCCTCGCGCGCAACGGTGTCCAGCATCGCCGGGTCCCAATGCCAGCGCAACCGCCCGTCGGCACCGCGGCGCAGCAATTGCGCAAGTTCGTAGCGATCCTTCCGCCGCCGTCGCTGCGGCAGGTAGGCCGCCACTTCCTCGGCGGCCTCGTCCAGCGAAGCGAACCCCTGCGGATGCGCGCGCATGAAACCGAGCATGCGTTCGACGCCGGCGGTTTCCCATCGCGGGGTGATGTCCACCAGCACCAGCGCACGAAATGGATCGGGACGCGTTTCGCCCGCAGCGACGAGACCCAGCAGGCCGCCCATCGAAGCGCCGACCAACACCGGCGGCGCATCCAGCGAAAGTGCCACGGCCAGCAAATCATCGACGAACTGCGCCAGTTCGTAGCGCCCGTCCTCCACCCGATCGCTGTCGCCATGGCCGCGCGCGTCGAAGGTGACGGTCCGCCAACCGCGATCCGCCAGCGATTGGGCGGCGCGCGTCCAGGCGTGTCGACTCTGGCCGAAACCGTGGGCGAACACGACTGGAAGCCCGTGGTCGGGACCACGCGCCTCAACGGCGAGAGACAGGCCATCGCTCACCGGCAAGCGGTGCAGTGCCTGTTCGACGGGTACCGGTCCTGCTTCCATACGCGCAAGTATGGATTTGTGCCGAAGCACTGTCAATACGCTACAGTACGGTCATGCCCGCCGAATCTGCAACGACACCCGAAACCTCCGGCGCCATCCGCCGAGGCCGCACGCACGCACGGCTTTCTGCCGCCGATTGGGAACGCGGCGCGCTCGAAATGATTGCGGACGAAGGCGTGGGCGCGCTGGCGGTGGAAGCGCTGGCCCGACGGCTTGGCGTCACCAAGGGCAGCTTCTACTGGCACTTCAAGAACCGCGAAGCGCTGTTGCAGGCGGCGCTCAACCGCTGGGAAGTCGACGACACACGCGAGCTCTCCGGTCACGTCGAAGCGGTGGGCGAACATCCCCGCGAGCGGCTCGGCACGCTGTTCCGCTGGGTTTCCGGCGAAGCCCAGGCGCACCGCATTTATGCGGCCTTGCTGCAGGCATTGGATCATCCGCAGGTCAAGCCCATGATGACCCGCGTGTCGCAGCGCCGCATGGAATTCCTGGAACAGGCGTTCCGGCAGGCGGGACTGGATGGTGAGGCGGCGCGCCATCGTGCACGCCTGACCTACGCCGCCTACGTCGGTTTCCTGCAGTTGAACCTGACGCTGGAAATGCCGCACCTCTCGCACGAGCAATACGACGCTTACGTCGAGCACGTGATCGGAACACTGGTCCCATAAATCGTACGATCATCCTTGATCGCTGCATGTTTTCGATGTTCCGGCGCAATGGAATCTTCGATCCCGGGAACACCAGAGCGGCCATCCCTGGCCTGACCTCGCGCTAGCAGCCGCTTCGCGTGCTGCAGCGCACAACGCGTGCGCGCGCCGCGCCTTGCAAAGCCCCGATGCGCAGACTACCGTCACTTCCCTGCACACTGCGGGAGGCACAAGCTCCCACAATGCTTTTTCAGGCTCACTCGATACGCCGGTCCGTCGCCGAAGGTCACAAAAAAACAATCCGACCTTCCGCTGCAGCGACGACCGCGATGCCTGACGCATGACGACAAGATTTCCTTCTGGAGTATCACAACCGATGCCAAGCAAACTCGATTCTCTGAACCGATGGGTTGACGACGTCGCAAAAAGGACCAAGCCCGACCGCATCCACTGGTGCGACGGCTCGGAAGCCGAATACAAGCAGCTCGTGGAGGGGATGCTGGAAACCGGCGACCTGATCGAATTGAACCAGGGAACCCATCCGCGCTGCTATCTGCACCGCTCCGACCCCAGGGACGTCGCGCGCGTCGAAAAGCTCACCGTCATCTGCACCAAGGACAAGGACGACGCCGGCCCCAACAACAACTGGATGGACCCGGTCGAAGCGCACGCGAAGATCGACGCGCTGTTTGACGGCTGCATGCAGGGGCGCACGATGTACGTGATCCCGTATTGCATGGGTCCGCTGGGCTCGCCGCTGTCACGTTGCGGCGTCGAGATCACCGACTCGCCGTACGTGGTTGCCAACATGCGCATCATGACCCGCATGGGCACCGCAGCGCTGGAGCGCATCGAACGCGAGGGGAGCTTCATCAAGGCGCTGCATTCGATCGGCGAACTCGACCCCGAGCGCCGCTGGATCATGCACTTCCCGGAAGAACTCACGATCAAGTCGTTCGGCTCGGGCTACGGCGGCAATGCGCTGCTCGGCAAGAAGTGCCACGCGCTGCGGATTGGTTCCTGGCAGGCACGCAGCGAAGGCTGGCTCGCCGAACACATGCTGATCGTCGGCATCGAGAACCCGAAGCACGAAATCCGCTACGTCGCGGCGGCGTTTCCGTCGGCGTGCGGCAAGACCAACCTCGCGATGCTGATTCCGCCGGAAGGCTATCGACGCGAAGGCTGGAAAATCTGGACGGTCGGCGATGACATCTGCTGGATGCGTCCCGGCAAGGATGGCCGCTTGTACGCGATCAACCCAGAGGCCGGCTACTTCGGCGTGGCGCCCGGCACCTCGAAGAAGACCAATCCCAACGCGCTGGCGATGCTGCAGCACGACACCATTTTCACCAATGTCGCGGTGACCGCTGACAATCAGCCGTGGTGGGAAGGTCTGGACGACCGCAAGCCGGCGAAGGATTGGCAAGGCCGCGACTACGATCCTGCGAACGGTCCCGCTGCGCATCCGAATTCGCGCTTCACGGTGCGCGCGAACCAATGCCCAAGCTGGTCACCGGAAGCCGAAAATCCCGAAGGCGTGCCGATCCACGCGATCGTGTTCGGCGGCCGCCGCGCCGCGCGCGTGCCGCTGGTGTTCGAGGCGCGCGACTGGACCCATGGCGTGCTGGTTGGCGCGTCGATGGCGTCGGAAACCACCGCCGCGGCAACCGACGTCGGCGTCAACATCCGGCGCGACCCGATGGCGATGAAGCCGTTCTGCGGCTACAACTACGGCGACTACTTCGCGCACTGGCTGTCATTCGACCAGCCCGGCGCGAAGTTGCCGAAGATCTTCCACGTCAACTGGTTCCGCAAGGACAAGGACGGCAAGTTCCTGTGGCCCGGATTCGGCGACAACATGCGCGTGCTCGAATGGATGCTGAAGCGCGTCGCCGGCGAAGCGGGCGCCGTCGAAACCCCGATCGGCAACCTGCCCCGTCCCGACGATCTCAACCTCGAGGATCTCAATCTATCCGATGGCGCACTGGACGAATTGTCCCGCGTGGACAACGCCGAATGGCGCGAGGAACAAGCCGCGATCGGCGAGTACCTCTCGGCGTATGGCGCACACCTGCCGGATGCGTTGAGGACGGAACACCAGCGCATCGTCAATGCGCTGGATGCCGAAGCACCATCGGCTGCCACCGCGCGAGCCGCCGCGGCACGTTGACGAACTCATCATCCCGGCGAAAGCCGGGGTGACGATCGCGTTGCGCAAGGTGGGATAGCAGATTCGGGCGCACTCCCATACCCATGCCTACGCGAGACGCCGCAACCGCACGTCGCACCCGCCAGCGCTATGCCCAGGCGTTCGCGTGCGGACCCACCTTGCCGTGGCGCTGCGGCCGAATCACGCAGAACCGTTGACCGGTCGGCGCCTCCATCACCACCCATGTCTTGATGGCCTGCAACCGTTTCGCGCCCAAGGCTTCCAGCCGGCGCACCTCCGCCTCGATGTCATCGCTTTCGATGTCGAGATGCACCCGGCTTTCATGAGCGACTTTCTGCACCATCACGATTGGCTCGTCGTCATGGGTTTCGATGTCGACGTACTTTGAATCATCATCCGGTTTGTATGGTCGACCCAGCGCCTGCGACCAGAACCGCGCCGCCGCTTCGAGATCGTCGGTCTTGCAATCGATGACGATGCTGCAGAGCCTGCTGTGGTGCATGGCACCCTCCGTTCATGCGCGACGCAATGCCCGGTCCACGCTCAACGGTCCCGGGCCCGCCGCCGACAGATACAGGAACACGAAACAGAACAGCACCGCGCTTTCGCCGCCGTTGAGGTACGGGAACACGTGGTTGGTCGGGAAGTGCGCCATGAAATAGGCAAACGCCATTTCACCCGACAGGATGAACGCGATGGGACGCGAGAACACGCCGAGCAACAGCAGCAAGCCGCCACCGAACTCGAGGATCCCGGCAAGACCCGGCGCCAGCGTGAACAGCTTCGCCGAGGCAATCAGCGTGAACGGCCCGGCGGGAAGGTTGAACAACTTGTCGGCGCCGTGGCACAGGAACAGGAACGCGGCAACGATGCGCAGGATGCTGAGTAGCTGCGGTGACGCCTTGGTCCAGGAGTTGCTGCCGGCCATGCTGGTTCTCCCCTTGGTGGACAAACGATGGGGCCTCGCAACGCAGACAGGCCCTGTGGGCGAACCATAACACCAAATGGCGCCGGCGACCGGCGAGCCTGACGTGGTCAGCCGCCGCACAGCGCCTGCACGTCTTCGATGGATTTCGGGAGCGCGGCGGTCAACACCTCGCTACCGCGCGCGCCCACCGCCACGTCGTCCTCGATGCGGATGCCCAACCCGCGCCACTTCGGCGATACCGTGGCGTCGTCGGGCGCGATGTAGATGCCGGGTTCCACCGTCGCCACCATGCCGGGTTCCAGCATGCGCGGCTCGTCGTCGATCCGGTAATCGCCGACGTCGTGCACGTCCAGCCCGATCCAATGGCCCGTCTTGTGCGGAAAGAAGCGCTTGTAGTCACCCGATTTCAGCGCCGCGCGCGCGTTGCCCGGCAGCAGCTTCAGCGCACACAGGCCGTGGGCGATCACGCGCGTGGCCGCGTCGTGCGCGGCGGTGAACGGGCGACCCGTGCGGACTTCCTCGATGGCGGCCTGCTGGGCTTCCGCAACGACGCCGTACAGCGCGCGCTGTTCACGCGAAAAGATTCCGCCGATCGGCCAGGTGCGGGTGATGTCGGAGGCATAACACTCGACCTCGGCGCCGGCATCGATCAGCAGCAAATCGCCGCGGCCCAACTTGCCGCGATTACGCGTGTAGTGCATCACGCATGCATTGCGGCCGGCGGCGACGGTGGGCGGGTACGAAGGCACCGCACCGTGCGCGCGCATCGCGTGCAGCAATGCCGCCTCGACTTCGTACTCGGCAGCGCCCGGACGTGCGGCACGGACGGCCGCGCGCTGTGCGTCGGTTGCGACTTTCGCCGCGCGGCGCATCAGGGCGATCTCGGCCGGCGACTTGTACAGGCGCAGTTCGTGCAACAAGTGGCCCAACGACACGAATTCGCGCGGCACCACCCCGCCACCGCGGCTGCTGCGCAGGCGCCGCATCCAGCGCAGCAGTTGCGCGTCGAATTCGTTCTCGCGCCCGAAATGGCAATACAGCCGCGTGCGGCCTTCCAGCATCCCGGGCAGGATGTCGTCGATGTCCTCGACCGGAAAGGCATCCGCGACGCCGAACTGCGCCACTGCGTTTTCCGGCCCGATCCGCGCGCCCTCGATCCGTTCGCGTACGGCATCGCGCTCGCGACAGAACAGCACCGCTTCGCCCCTGGCACGGCCGGGCAGCAGCGCCAGCACCGCGTCGGGTTCGGGAAATCCGGTGAGGTAATGGAAGTCGGAGTCCTGGCGGTACGGCCAGGCGGCGTCGGCGTTGCGCATGCGCTGCGGCGCAGCCGCCACCACCAGCGCGGCGCCTTCGCCGGCCATCCGCATCAGTTCGGCGCGCCGGCGCGCGAACTCCGCGGGTGCGATCATTGACGCCTCGCGGGCGCGAGCTCGGCATGCAGCCGGGCGACACCGCCACGGATGAAATCGAGCACGTCCTGCAGCGACGCTTCATCGTCGTCACCGCAATCGAGGTGCATCGCCGCGATCTGGCTGAATGCCTCCAGCAGTTCACGGACCTCGGGCACCTTGGCCGCCGTGGCTAGATCACCCTTCAGCGCCAGACCGCCCAGAAACCCGCGGCACCAGTCGACCATCGCATCGGCGCGCGCAGCCAGGGAACCGGAAGGCAGCAGCGGTGCCACCGCCTCGCCGGTTTGCAGCCGATGGGATATATCGCCGGCCAGCCGATCCAGCAGCGCATGCAGTTTGTCGCCAGCGCCGGATTCGTCACCTTCGAGCGCCAGGGCCGCCAACAGTTCGTGGGCGTGGCCGTGCCCGCCCGCGCACAGATAGCCCGTGACCGAACCATGCAAGTCGGCAGGCGAGACGCCCAGCTTCGCCCGTGTGAGCGCCGCCTCCAGGATTTCGTAACTGGGCGTTTGCATGCCGGTGCCGTGGTGCCTCGTGCCATCCACCATTCTAGGGAAAGTCCGACCCGTTGCCCACGACGCGCCATGCGCATTTGAGTACACTTGTCCCGCAGTCGCCGACCTGCCCAGGCAGTCGCGCAATTCGGGCTGCGCTTAGTCAGGGCGATCCCTTTCATCATGAGCCGCACCGCATCCGGATCATCCGTGGCCAAGCTGCGATCCGCGCACCCGCGGATCACACGCGTGCTGGCAAGCGTGGTGGCCATTTTGATGGCGGTCGGTATCGCGCACGCAGATGACGCGCCGGCTTCGTGGCAGGCGTATCAGCGCGATTATCACTTCCAGCAACTCGACGATCGCGATGGCCTGACGCAAAACTCGGTTTCGCTGATTTTCCAGGACCAGACCGGGTTCATGTGGTTCGCGACGCAAGCCGGCCTGTTCCGCTACGACGGTTACAAGCTCACGCGTTACACGCACGACCCGGACCGCGCGGACAGCCTGCCCGAGGATTACAGGGGAACTTCGCTGGCGGATGCCGGAAACGGAAGGCTTTGGGTCGGATCGACCAGCGGCGGCCTGATCCTGTTCGATCCCGGCACGGACCTGACGATCCCGCTTCCGGCCGCCGTGCGCCGCGGGCAAACCCCCGTCACCAGCTTGTTGAGCTTGCCGGGAGGCGACGTACTCGTTGGCAGCGCGCACGGTGTGGACAGACTGACGGGTGGCGCCGGCAAACCGCGACTCGAGTCCGTCTGGGCCGAGACCGGTGACGCGCAAGTAGGGGTCCAATCCATGACGCGCTGCAGTGACGGCACGGTCTACGCCAGTGCGGGTGACAGCGTCGTGGTGCTGGACACGGCCAAATCCACCGGGCGTGTCCTTGCCGGTACCGGTTCAGCCATCAACGCGCTCTTCTGCGATCAGGCAGGCCGTCTGCTGCTCGGCAACGGCGATGGCCTGGCAAACGTGAACCGTGGAAGCGGAACGCTTACTCCGCTGTGGCGATCGGCGGTCGGCACTGGCACAGGCGTCGTGTCGATGGCGGCCGACAAGGCCGGGCGTCTATGGCTCGGGCTCACCGACCATACGTTGATCCGCGTCGGATCCGATGGCTCGGTCATCAGGGTTACCCCGGCGCCGCTCGGCGTCACCGGCGGCCTGCCCGATTCGCCCATCCAGACCATGTTTGTCGATCGAACGGGTCTGCTCTGGGTCGGCACCCTCACGTCCGGGGTGGTATGGACCCGCACCGACAATGGCCCCATCAGTTCAGTTCTCAACCTGACCGGGGATCCACGCGTCAAGACTTTCGTCAGCGCGTTGAAGGCTGCTGCCGACGGACAGTTCTGGGTAGCGATGAGTGGCCCGGGTCTGGTTCGCTACGACCCTGCCACCCGCGAAGTCACCAGCTACAAGCGCGCACTGCTCGCAGCAATAGGAAGCGGTCATTCTGTTGCGGTCGCGAAGCCTGCAGTGCAAGGGAATTCAGCGAGCCCGCCGGAAGCTGCCGATTCGCGCGATATCCGAATCTACAACATTCTGGTGGAGGGAGACGGCAATCTGCTCCTTCCGTCCAACCAGGGTCTCCTGCGCCTGGATCCCAGGACAGGTACTGCCGCGTACGCCCGCCTTGGCGGCGAGCCGGCAACCGCGCCGGTGCGAACGGTATATCGCGCCACCAATGGGGATCTGTGGCTCGCGCCATACGACGACGGCCTCGTCCATTACCACGAAGGGCGTATGGTGCAGCGCTTCGATGCCGCGCACGGACTGGGCAGCAACAAAGTGGTCGCCATTGTCCAGGACCGTGCCGGAAATATCTGGGCCGGCACGACCAACGGTGTGTCGATGATCGACCCTGCCACCGGAAAAGTTCGTACGTTCCGGGAGGTTTCGGGTGAGAGTCGCTCTTTGGCCGGAAGCGCAGTGCCCAGTCTTTTTGTCGATGAGCAGGATCGAGTTTGGGTGGGGTCACTCTCTGGCATCAGCCGCCTTGAACACATCGGCGCGCGCGGTGCGGAATTCCAGCGCTACGGACTCGGCGCAGGACTGCCTGACGATGCCATCAATTGCATGCTGCAGGACGCCGAAGGACAGATCTGGTTCAGCACCAACCTCGGCCTCGGCCGGCTCAACCCGAAGACGGGCTCCATCCGCAGCTTCGGTATCGCCGACGGCACACAGGGGAATGAATACACTTCCGGGGCATGCTCGCGCAATCCCGACGGCGCGCTTCTGTTCGGTGGCCACGGATTCGACATCATCGAACTGAAGTCCCAACACTCCTCGACGCCTCCGGCGCCGGTGACATTCACTGCTTTCTATGCTGGCGAGAAGCGGATCAATCTGCCGCAATCGGATTCACAGACGCTGACGCTGGGAACCGGCGACCGCAGCGTGTATGCGGCATTCAGCACGCTCGATTACGCGGCGCCCGCCCACAACCGCTTTCGAATTCGATTGCTCGGTTCGCGCCATCCGGGTTGGTCCGCCCCGACGCTGGAGCACGCCGTCACCTACTCCGACCTCGAGCCCGGCGCCTACCGCCTCGAAGTACAGGCGGTCCTGCGGGACGGCACGCCGGGCCGGACGGCCAGTCTGCCGTTCTACATTCCGGTCGTGTGGTGGTGGAGTCTGCCGATGCGCCTGGTCTACGCCGCGGCGGTCGCGTTCCTGATCCTGATCGCGGTGCTCGGCTGGCGCAGCCATCACCTGGAGCAGGTGCGGCATCGCCGTCAGTTGCGGCTGCGCGAAAGCCGGCTGCGGCAGGCGCTTTGGGGATCGGGTGACGAATTCTGGGACTGGAATCTGGACCAGGGCACCATCCTGCGGCTGGGTCCGGAAGGCACGCCTGGTGGCCATCACGAACAGTCCGTGCCGGCCGACGAGTGGCGTCGCACGATGGTGCATCCCGAGGATCTTGCCAATCTCGACCTCGCGCTGGCCGAGCACCTCGCGGGCCGCACCGAACATTTCGAAGTCGAACACCGCGTGCGTGGCCGCGATGACGAATGGACCTGGGTGCTTTCGCGCGGCAAGATCATCGAGCGCGACGCGGAGGGCAAGCCACTGCGCGTGTGCGGCACCGAGCGTGACATCAGCGCGATCCGCGCCGCCGATCGCGACCGCCGCATCGCCTCCGAGGTCATCCGCAACATGAGCGAGGCGGTCACCGTCACCGATCTCGACTTCCGCTTCATGTCGGTCAACACCGCGTTCACGCGCATGACAGGCTACGCCGAACACGAGGTGCTCGGCCGCGACGCGTCCATGCTCAACGGCAGCCGCCACGCACCGGACAGCTACACCCAATTGCGCCAGACGCTCGCGGAAACCGGCCACTGGCGGGGCGAGCTGTGGCAACGCCGCAAGGACGGCGAGGAATTCCTGTGCTGGGTGGAACTGAACGAGGTCTGTGACGCTTCGGGCCAGCGCACCCACATGATCGGCGTGCTCACCGACATCACCGACCGCAAGCGCGCCGAGCAGGAACTGCGCTACCTCGCCAACTACGACACCCTGACCGGCCTGCCGAATCGCGCACTGCTCGGCGAGCGTCTGGGTGCGGCCGTGATCAGCGCACGCCGCGGCGGCCACAAGGTCGGGTTGTTGTTCCTCGATCTCGACCGCTTCAAGCACGTCAACGACTCGCTCGGCCACACCGCGGGCGATCGCACCCTGAAAGCCGCAGGCGCCCGCCTGCGCCAGTGCGTGCGCGAGAACGACGTGGTCGCGCGGCTCGGCGGCGACGAATTCACGGTGGTGCTGGAAGACCTCGCTGACACCCGTGGCGCCGAGGAAATGGCCCAGCGCCTGATCCGCGCGTTCGCTAAGCCCCTGCCGATCACGGGCACCCAGGAAACCGTGATCTCGCCGTCGATCGGCATCGCCCTGTATCCGGACCACGGCCAGACTCCCGCCGACCTGCTGAAGTGCGCGGACACCGCGATGTACCAGGCCAAGGCCAGCGGCCGCAATACCTGGGCGGTGTACCACCCCGGCATGGACGCGCGGGCGCGCGACCATGCCACCCTGATCAACGCGCTGCGGCGCGCGCTGGATCGCGGCGAATTGCGGCTGGTCTACCAGCCCAAGATGGACCTGCACAGCGAAACCATCACCGGCATGGAAGCGCTGCTGCGCTGGCACAACCGCGATCTCGGCGAAATTCCGCCGAGCGTGTTCATTCCGCTCGCGGAAGAAACCGGCCAGATCCACGAGATCAGTGCGTATGTATTCGCGACGGCCTGCGCCGACCTGCGCCGCTTCCGCGAGAGCGGCCACCGCAACCTCATCATGGCCATCAACCTGTCGGCGGCGCAGCTCAACCGTCCCGACCTGACCGCGCACATCTGCGACCTCCTGGCCGAGCATGACGTGGCGCCGAACCAGGTGGAACTGGAACTGACCGAAAGCATGGTCATGGCCAATGCCGAATTGTCCGTGCGCCTGCTCGGCGAATTGAAGTCGATCGGCGCGCGCCTCGCGATCGACGACTTCGGCACCGGCTATTCCTCGCTGGCGTATTTGAAGCGGCTGCCGATCGACACGCTGAAAATTGACCAGGAATTCGTGGGCGACATCACCACCGATCCCGACGACGCCGCGATCACCGCCACCATCATCACGATGGCGCATTCGCTGCAGCTCAAGGTGGTGGCCGAGGGCGTCGAAACCGCCGAACAACTTGCGTTCCTGCGCGCGCAACATTGCGACGAAATCCAGGGCTACTGGCTCTCCCGCCCGCTTTCGGCGGAAGCCTGCCTCGATTTCCTGGATCGCCACGCCGCCGCACCCCTCGTGATCTGAAAGATGCGACGCATCCGGACAGTCCTTCGTCAACATCCTGATATATTCTCGCCATGAATGCCGCCGCCAATTCCGTCGAAGCCGAACTCGCCGCGCTGTCCCGTGCGCTGGACCAGGCGCTGGAACGGATGCGGCGCCTCGCCGAAGAGAACGCCAGCCTGCGCCGCGGGCGCGATCAACTGGTGGGCGAACGTGCGGCGCTGATGACTCGCAATGAGCAGGCACGGGCGCGGGTCGAAGCGATGATCGAGCGCCTCAAGTCGCTCGAAAATGCAGGCTAGGCCGTGATCATGTCCGACGAATCCGTCACCGTCACCGTCAAGCTGCTCGATCGCGAATTCCTGGTCGGCTGCAAGCCCGACGAACGCGAAGGGCTGCTGGCGGCAGTGGAACATTTGAACCGCAAGATGCGCGAAATCCGGCATGCCTCGCGCAGCCCCGGCTATGACCGCATCGCGGTGCTGGCCGCGCTCGACATCACGCACGAATTGCTGATGCTGCAACGCAGCCAGAGCGCGTTGTCCGACAGCGCCGGCGAGCAAATCGCGTTGCTGCGCCGCAAGCTTGAAGAGGCCCTCGACACCCCCGTAGAATGAACTTGCTGGCGTCCCCTGCGGTGAACGACAGCGCGCCCCCAGCAATGTGCCTTGTTCCTAATGTACGACCTGGGGCCGGCGGTTACCGGGTCCTTGTGCAAGTCCGTCGCGAACGGAAAGCCTGAAAGCCCGATCAGCCTGCCCAC
>DAIUEL010000067.1:0-12375 GCA_036845145.1 Rhodanobacteraceae bacterium
TTGCGGTGCTGATGGACCCCATCGGCACGATCCATCCCGAAAAGGACACCACGCTGGCCTTGCTGCTGGAGGCGCAGCGCCGCGGCCACGCCCTGCGGTACATGCTGCAGGACGACTTGGCCGTGCGCGACGGCGTGGCCTGGGCGCGGCTGGCGCCGCTGGACGTGCGGGACAACACGACCGACTGGTTCACGCTGGGCGAAGCGCGCTGGCAGCCACTGGCGGACGGCGTCGACATCGTGCTGGCGCGCAAGGACCCGCCGTTCGACGCGCAATTCCTGTACGACACGCTGGTGCTCGATCTCGCCGCCCGCGCGGGCGTGCGCGTCATCAACAATCCGCAGGCTTTGCGTGACTACAATGAAAAACTCGCGGCGCAGTGGTTTCCGCAGTGCTGCGCGCCGGCCCTGGTGGCGCGCGACCGCAACGAGTTGCGCCGTTTCGCGCGCGAACACGGCGAAGTGGTGCTGAAGCCGCTGGATGGCATGGGCGGGCGGGGCATCTTCAGGTCGCGAGGCGACGACCCGAACCTGAACTCGATCCTCGAAACGCTGGCGGGCGACGACCGCCGGTTCGTGATGGCGCAGAAGTTCATCCCCGAAATCAGCAAAGGCGACAAGCGCATCCTGATCGTGGACGGCGAACCCGTGCCGTACGCGCTGGCGCGCATCCCGCAGGGCACCGACTTCCGGGGCAATCTCGCCGTCGGTGGTCGCGGCGTGGGCCAGCCACTGTCGGAACGCGACCGCTGGATTGCAGGCGAAGTGGGCCCGGAACTGGCCCGGCGCGGCATCCTTTTCGCCGGACTGGACGTGATCGGCGATTACCTCACCGAAGTCAACGTCACCTCGCCTACCTGCGCGCGCGAACTGGACGCGCAATTCGGGCTGAACATAGCGGGGACGGTGTTCGATGTGATCGAGACCGAGGCACCTGGATCTCCAAGGGCGGATCGGCCGTGAACGCCGTCGTTGCGGGCGCGCATGCACACGTCGATCCGAACCGGATCGGCGTCGCGCTGCTGTTCTCGTTGATGCTGCACGGCATCGTGATCCTCGGCATCGGCTTTCATTTCGCGAAACCCGCGCCGAGCCTGCCGACGCTGGACGTCACCCTGATCAACACTTCGAATTCCGAGGCGCCGAACAAGGCCGATTTCCTTGCGCAAGCCGACAATGCCGGTGGCGGCAACAGCGACAAGGCGCACCGGCCGGGCGCGCCGGTTTCGGGACCGCTGCCAGTCACCCAGGCCGGCGCGGCGCCAGTGCCGATGATGCCGTCCTCGCCCGCACAGCAGGCCGCCAGCGGCCCGCACCTCCTTACCACTACCGGGCAGACGGACAACCGCGTCGCCAGCGAGCGCAACACCCGCGACCAGCCACAACCCGAACAACAGGTGTCGTCGCTGCCTGTCCCGCAGCGGATGGAGATGGCGCGGCTGGCGCAGGAAGTGCGCGACGAACAGGACGCCTACGCGCGCCGCCCGCGCCGCAAGTACATCTCCGCCAATACCCGAAGCGTCGCCTACGCCGCGTATCAAGTCGCATGGGTGCACCGCATCGAACGCATCGGCAATCTCAACTACCCCGACGCGGCGCGCCTGCGGCATCTGCACGGCGACCTGATCCTTACGGTGGCGCTGGACCCCAACGGACACGTGCGTGAGGTTACTGTCAACCACAGCTCGGGACACCGCGTGCTGGACGAGGCCGCGGCGCGCATCGTGCACCTGGCTGCGCCGTTCCCGCCGATTCCGGTCGAGAAGGACGCCGCCGGCCACCGCGTCACCGAACTCGTGATCACGCGCACATGGCAATTCCTGCCTGGTAATCATCTCCAGACACGCGCGGCCGAATTGCGCTGACGTTTTGTCTGGCGGCGCTACAATCGGCACATGGTCAAATCCTCCGACAAAGACCCGGACGCACGCGATAAACCCGGTTCCACGGGCACACGGCCGGCACGCCACAAACCCGGACCTCGCGGCGGTGCCGCGGCCACGCAATCCATCGATCGCTTGGGTGCCGCGAGCGCGCAACTGCTCACTGGTCATTTCCTGATCGCCATGCCCGGCATGGGCGATCCCAATTTCGCGCGCGGCATCACCTTCGTGTGCCAGCACAGCGAGGATGGCGCGATGGGCCTGGTGGTGAACCGATTGTCCGATTACAGACTGGGCGACGTCCTGCAGCAGATGCACATGCCCTGCGAGCGCGCCGAAGTCGCGGACGCGCCGGTGCTGGTGGGTGGCCCGGTTCAGCCCGAGCGCGGGTTCGTGTTGCATGCGTCGGGCGAACGCGAATGGGATTCGAGCTACCGCGTCAGCGACACGCTCACCGTCACGACCTCGCGCGACATTCTCGCCGCAATGGCGGACGGCGACGGCCCTGATCGCGCACTGGTGGCGCTGGGCTACGCCGGCTGGGGCGCCGGCCAACTGGAACAGGAATTGCGCGAAAACGCATGGCTCACCGTGCAGGCCGACGAACGCGTCCTGTTCGAGACCGCGCTGGACGATCGTTGGGGCGCTGCGGTCGCGTTGGTGGGGATCAATCCCGCCAATCTGACCTCATACTCCGGCCGGGCTTGATTTGTGCGATCGTCCTGATCGCTGCATGGTCGATTCGCTCGATCTCCGGGAGCGTTCTCACATCTTGAATACCAGAACGGTCTTCCGTGGCCTGACTTTTCGCGGCAGCCGCTCCGATCCGAGGCTGTCCGGGCCATGATCGGGTGTGTATTGGGGTTCGACTTCGGCGCGCGCAGGATTGGCGTCGCCAGTGGCAATCGCGTCAGTCAATCCGCGCGCCCCCTGCCCGCGCTCATCGCGAACAAGGGCACACCCGATTGGGTTCGCGTCGACACGTTGCTGTCCGAGTGGCAGCCCGAAGCCTTGGTCGTGGGCCTGCCGTTGACGTTGGACGGCGGCGAACAGGCGGTCACGCGCGGCGCGCGCGCGTTTGCCGACGCGCTGCGCGCGCGCAGCGGATTGCCCGTGCACTTGGTCGACGAACGACACACCTCGCAGGAAGCCGCGCGCCGCTTCGCCGCGCAACGTGCGGCGGGTTCAGCGCGACGCCGCGATGCCGAAAACATCGATTCGTTGGCCGCCGCCATTATCCTTGAGAGTTGGCTCAGCCAGACGCAATAATCCATGCACCATCTCCTGACGCTCGAAGACTTGGATCGCGCGACGATCACGCGCCTGCTGGATCGCGCCGAGCGTTATCGCGCGGACGGCGCACCGCGCGACCTGCTGGCCGGGCGCACGGTGCTGACCCTGTTCTTCGAACCCTCCACGCGCACGCGCACGTCGTTCGTGCTCGCCGCCAAGCGGCTGGGTGCGGACAACGTCAACTTCGACCTGTCGCGGTCGTCCACCAGCAAGGGTGAAAGCCTGCTCGACACGTTGCACACGCTGGAAGCGATGGGCCTCGATGCACTGGTGGTGCGGCACAACGAGAACGGCATGCCGGCGTATCTCGCGCAGCACGCCCGCAGTGATGTCGCGGTGATCAACGCCGGCGACGGTACCCACGCGCATCCGACGCAAGGTTTGCTGGATGCGCTGACCATCCGGCAGCGCCGGACGGATTTCGAGGATCTGCGCATCGTGATCTGCGGCGACATCCGCCATTCGCGCGTCGCACATTCGGATGTGCAAGCGCTGCGCACGCTCGGATCGCGCGACATCCGTCTGTGTGCCCCGCGCGCGATGCTGCCCGAATCGCTGCAGGCGTTTCCCGGCTGCGCGACGACGGAAGATTTCGACGGGGCGCTGGCGGGCGCCGACGTGGTGATCATGCTGCGCATCCAGAAGGAACGCATGGCGGACGCCCAGCTTCCCGACGCCGCCGACTACCACGCGCATTACGGGCTGGACACGCGCCGGCTTGCGCTGGCCAAACCCGATTGCCAGGTGCTGCATCCGGGCCCCATCAATCGCGGCATCGAGATCTCGCCCGCGGTCGCCGATGGTCCGCAATCGCGGATCCTGGACCAGGTGGCAAACGGCGTGGTGACGCGCATGGCGGTGCTGGCGGAACTGCTCGCGACCCCGGCATAATCGGGCGCTGCTCCCGGGGAAACAAGGAAAATCCATGCGTCCTGCCCTGCGTCATGCGGCCTTGGCGGCTGCCTGCGTTTCCGCCCTCGTGCTCGCAGGTTGCGGCAAGCACGTCGCCTCCAACGCGCCCATCACCTTCGCACCCGCCGATACGCCGTACCTGTTCGCCAACTTCAAGGCTGCGCCGGAAGACGTCGCGACGGCGTGGGGGCAGGCCAACAATGCCGTGATGGCCGCGCGCATCCAGCAACTCGGCAAGATGGCCGAAGCGGTCGGCCCGGAGAATCCCGACGTCGCCAAGATCCTCGACGCGATCCAGACCGAACTCGCGAACGTGCATTCCAGCAAGGAACTGGCGCAGACGGTCGGCTTTTCGCAATCGTCGTTGTACGCGTTCTACGGCGTCGGCGATCTGCCGGTGGCGCGCATCGAACTTGCCTCACCCGATGCGTTCAAGGCGTTCTGGGCGCGTGTGGAGAAGCGCGCCGGCATCACCACGCCAACCGCGACGCTCGACAAGCAGACCTACTGGGTCCTGGGTGGCGCCGACGCCAGAATGCACGTCCTGGTGGCCATCGAGGACAAGCAACTCGTCGCCACGCTCGCCCCGGCCAATGCCAGCCCGGGAATGCTGAAGCAGTTGCTGGGCTTGGCCAAACCGTCCGGCAACGCCTCCGATCGCCTGTCCGGATTGAACGACAAGCACGGTTACAGCGATTACGGCTCGGGGTATGTCGACCTGCCGAAATTGTTTGCCAATCTCTACGACGGCAAGGATGCGATCACCCAGGAATTCGCCAGGGACGTGGGTGGTTCGCTGGCCAACCCGTCATGTGCGAGCGAGTTCGCGTCCATCGCCAACCAGGCGCCGCTGGTCAGCGCAGGATTCCAGACCTACTCGGCCACGGAAATGCGCGGCAGCCTGGACGTGAAGCTGTCGTCCTCGCTGCTCGGTGCATTGACCGCGCTGAAGCAACCGGTACCGGGGATGGATGCGACCGCGAGCGGTTCCATGTTCGACATGGTGATGGCACTGCCACTGCAGAAGTGGCAGGCGTTCATCAAGGGCCGCGCCGAGGCGGCCGCTGCCAAAACCTACCAGTGCCCGGCGCTGCAGTCGCTCAACAAGTTCGCCAAGACCGCCGCGAACCCACCCGTGCAGATGCCGCCGGAAGCCGCGTCATTGCTGGGGTTCCGCGTGGTGTTGGACAAGTGGGAAGCCGGCCCGCAAATCGCCGGACGCGCGCTGGTCGCCAGTGCCAACCCGGCCGAGCTGGTGCAGAAGATCCAGCAGACCATGCCGCAGTTCGCGCTGAAGACCATTCCGACCGACGGCCAGCCGGTCGCATTCGACTTGCCGCCGCGCCTGCAGGCGATGCTCGGTGGCAGCAACCAGGGTTGGATCGCGGCCAACGCCAAGGCACTGGCGATCGGCATCGGCGATGGCGAAGAAGCCAGGCTCGGCGACACGCTGGGTGCTTCTGCGGGCAACGGGGACAAACTGCTGCGGATGCACTTCGACGGCAAGATGTACGGCATCTTCGCCAGCTGGTTGGGCCGCTTCGCCGCGATGGCACCCGCGGCCAGCCAGGCACAGGTGCAACAGCAGGTTGCGCTGTTCAACCAGATGAGCAAGATGGTCGCGTCCGGCGATGTCGATGTGAAACTGGACAACGACGGCCTTCACTTCGAAACCGAAGTGAAGCATCGTTGACGTCCGATGCATGACGCCATCCCGCCGCTGGCGTGAAACAAAAAACCCGGGACGCTGCCCGGGTTTTTTGTTGATGCCGGCCGGGCACGATGCTCAGAGCCGGTATCCCTTGTCGGCCGTCTCGACCAGTTCCACATCGCCGAGGCCCTGCGACAGCGAATGCGCGTCGCCGCCCTGCGCCAGCTTGATCGCGAGCCGCACTTCGTTCGCCGAATCCGCGTAGCGCAGCGCATCCTCGTAGCTGATGTGGCCGGCGTGGTACAGCTCGACCAGGTTCTGGTCGAAGGTGCACATGCCGAGGTTGGTGGACTGCTTCATCACGTCCTTGATCTTGTGGATCTCGCCCTTGCGGATGTAGTCCTGCACCAGCGGCGTGCCCAGCATCACCTCCATCGCCACCCGCCGGCTCTTGCCGTCGGGCGTCGGGATCAACTGCTGCGCGACGACGCCTTTCAGGTTCAATGAAAGATCCATGTAGAGCTGCTCGCGCACGTCTTCGGGGAAGAAATGGACGATGCGCTCGAGCGCCTGGTTGGCGTTGTTGGCGTGCAGCGTGCACAACACCAGGTGCCCCGTTTCGGAAAAGTGGATCGCGTACTCCATCGTCTCGCGTGTACGCACCTCGCCGATCAGGATCACGTCCGGCGCCTGGCGCAGGGTGTTCTTCAGCGCGTTTTCCCAACTGTCGGTGTCGATGCCGAGTTCGCGCTGGGTGATGATGCAACCCTCGTGCTTGTGCACGTATTCGATCGGGTCCTCGATGGTGATGATGTGGCCGGTCGAGTTCTGGTTGCGGTAGCCGACGATCGACGCCAGGGAGGTTGATTTGCCCGCGCCGGTGGCGCCCACGAAGATCACGATGCCGCGCTTGGTCATCGCCAACTGCTTGACGATCGGCAGCAGGTTCAGTTCCTCGATGGTCGGAATCTTCGATTCGATCCGGCGCAGCACCATGCCGACGCAATTGCGCTGGTAGAAGCACGACACGCGGAACCGGCCGACACCCGCGACGCCGATCGCGAACTGGCACTCGTGGGTTTTCTCGAACTCCTCGCGCTGCAGCGGGTTCATCACGTTCAGCACCATGTCGCGCGCGTCCTGCGCGGACAGCGGCGTCTGGGTGATCGGCACGATGCGGCCGTTGACCTTGATCGATGGCGCGACGCCGGCCGTGATGAATAGGTCGGACGCCTTCTTGTGCACCATCAGCTTGAGGAAGGACGAGAACTCGACTGCGCTCATGGGCTGCTCCCGGGATCAGGGATCCCCCGGTCAAAAGCTGGACCCCGTGTCATCGGCCATCCATGGCCTGCACGGGGTGAGTGCATCCTGCACTCACTTGAATATCTCTTTCACCTTGGCGCGCGCCATCGCATCCTGGCGCGTCACCAGGCCGCGGCGGACCAGGTCCTGCAGGCACTGGTCCATGGTCTGCATGCCGAACTGCTGGCCGGTCTGGATCGACGAATACATCTGCGCGACCTTGTCCTCGCGAATCAGGTTCCTGATCGCGGGGATGCCGACCATGATTTCCCATGCCGGGGTTCGCCCGCCGCCGACCTTCTTCAGGAGCGTCTGGGTGATCACCGCGCGCAGCGATTCCGACAGCATCGAGCGCACCATCGCCTTTTCGCCGGCGGGGAAGACGTCGATGATGCGGTCGATCGTCTTGGCCGCCGAATTGGTGTGCAGCGTCGCGAACACCAGGTGCCCGGTCTCCGCCGCGGTCAACGCGAGGCGGATGGTTTCGATGTCGCGCATCTCACCAACCAGGATGTAATCCGGGTCTTCGCGCAACGCCGAGCGCAGCGCCTCGTTGAAGCCGAGCGTGTCACGGTGGACTTCGCGCTGGTTGATCACGCACTTTTGCGCGGTGTGCACGAATTCGATCGGGTCCTCGATGGAGAGGATGTGCCCGTAATGGTTCTTGTTGACGTGGTCGACCATCGCGGCGAGCGTGGTTGATTTGCCGGAGCCGGTCGGGCCGGTCACCAGGATCAGACCCTGCGGCTGGTCGATCAGGTCCTTGAACACCTTGGGCGTGCCGAGATCCTCGAGCGTCCACACCTCGGCGGGAATGGTGCGGAACACCGCGCCGGCGCCGCGGTTCTGGTTGAAGGCGTTGACGCGGAAACGCGCGAGGCCGGGTATCTCGAACGAGAAGTCGACTTCCAGGAATTCTTCGTAATCGCGGCGCTGCTTGTCCGACATGATGTCGTACACCAGCGCATGCACCTGTTTGTGCTCGAGCGCGGGCAGGTTGATGCGGCGGATGTCGCCGTCCACGCGGATCATCGGCGGCAAGCCGGACGACAGATGCAAGTCCGAAGCCTTGTTCTTGACCGAAAAGGCCAGCAGTTCGGCGATATCCATGAACCCCCTCCAAGAAAGCGCTGCCCGGCCGGGCGGTGCCGGGCAACCGGCGCCACTGTGCCCGACGCGCATGCGTCGTGCAAGTTCTGTTCCAGCGCTGGCGGCCTTGCCCCGAACGGCGCCGAGTATACGCCTCGACCTCCAGGCAAAACGGGACGCAATCCAACGAATCCGGGATCAATCCTCGACCGGAATTTCGAAATCCAGCGTGGCCACCGCACCGCGCTCCGCCCTTGGCGCCAGGGTCACGCGCCAGCCATAGAGTTCGCACAAGCGGCGCACGATCGCCAAGCCGAGACCCGCACCCTTGACGGTTTCGCCCTCTCCGCGCACACCGCGCTCGAACAGGTGCTCGGCGTCTTCGGCCCGGATGCCGGGGCCGGTGTCCTCGACCCGCACCCTGCCGGCCTGCACCCGGACCACGATCTCGCCTTCCTGGGTGTACTTGCAGGCATTGCCGACCAGATTGCCGAGCGCCACCGCCACCACCGAGGAGGGTGCCTCGACCGTCACCTGGGCCTCGATTTCGGCGCGCAATTCGATCGGCTTCCGGGCGATGTCCGGGCGGTGCGTGTCGATCACCTCGGCGACGACCTTGGCGACGTCGGTGGTCTCGCCGTCGACAGGCCCCGAACGTTCCGCGCGCGAAAGCAGCAGCAGTGCCTGGGTGAGTTCGGTCGCCTGTCGCACCGCGCGCTCGATGCGCTGCAGGCGCGTATGCAATTTTTCCGGCAAGTCCGGCGTCGCCACCAGCAATTCGGTGGTGCTTGCGATGACCGCGAGCGGCGTGCGCAATTCATGGCTGACGTCGGAGTTGAATTCGCGGTCGCGCTGGATCAGGGCGCTCTGGCGTTGCGCGTAATCGTCCAGCGCGGCGGCGAGCTCGCCCACCTCGTCTTCGGCGAAATGCGGCGCCAGCGGCTCGAGCTGCCGGCCGCTGCGGAACGCACGCAAACGCTGCGCCAACTCGGTAACCGGCCGCATCACGCGATGCGACAGCCAGTAACCAACCGCCAGCGACAACAGGGTGAACAGGATCACCGCAGCGACCAGCGACGTGATCAACTGGCGCTTGCCGAGGTCTTCGCGGCTGATGTCGTAGGTGAGAAAGGCGTCCAGGCCGTACTTGCGCACCACCGCCAGCTTGTAGCGTTGCGGCATGCCGTCGCTGCCGCCGCGCATGTCGTACACCCCGGGCTTCAGGCCTTGCCACGCGAGCGGCGCCTGATAGACGGTGCGGTCGCTCCAGAACCACACCACGATCAAATCCGAATGCGGCGGCTGGTCGGGGTGCAGATGCTTGTTTTCGACGGCCTGGCGAAGATCGGCCTCGAGACTCTGGTCGATCAACTGGTTCTCGACCTTCGCCCGGACGTACAGCGAAGCCACGGCGAACAGCGCGCTGAGGCCGAAGCCGAACAGCACGAAGGTGACGATCAGCCGGAAGCGAAGCTTACGCCGGGACTGCATCCGGATCGACCATGCGGTAGCCGATGCCGTGGCGGGTATGGATCAGCGGCTTGTCGAAGGGCTTGTCGATGGCGGCGCGCAGGCCATGGATGTGCACGCGCAGGGAATCCGAATCGGGCAACTCCTCGCCCCATACTTTCTGTTCGAGATCCTGGCGCGTCACCACCGAAGGGCTGGCTTCCATCAGCGCCTGCAACAGCTTCAAGCCGATCGGGTTCAACTGGATCGATTGCCCACCGCGCGTCACGACCAGCGTGTCGAGGTTGTAGGTGAGGTCGGCGATTTTCAGCACCCGGCTCTTCGGTCCCTTGCCGCGTCGCGCCAGCACCTCCAGTCGCGCGGCAAGCTCCTGCAGCGCGAAAGGCTTGGTCATGTAATCGTCGGCGCCCGACTCGAAACCGGTGAGCTTCTGTTCCAGCGCGTCGCGCGCGGTCAGCATCAAGACCGGCGTGTGCTTGTGGGCCTCGCCGCGCAGCTTCTTGCAGACCTCGATGCCATCCATGCCGGGCAGCGTGAGGTCCAGCACGATCACGTCGAATTCATTGACCACGGCCAGGTGCAGGCCGGTCACGCCGTCACCGGCGAAGTCGACCACATGGCCGCGGTCTTCCAGGTAATCGCCGATATTGGTGGCGATGTCGTTGTTGTCCTCGATCACCAGCACGCGCATAGGGATTCCGGGTCTCACGCGCTCCTGCGCGCCCGTGCAAGCTTAGCGAGAATCGTCTCCGGGCGCTCCGGAGGGCGCTTCCAATGGTTCAGCGGACGGATTTTTGCAGGACGACACCCGGCAGCACCTGGCGACAGATGTGCGTGCCAGTCGAGACCATACAGCCGCGCGGAACGGTCGCATCGCCGGCGGTTTCCGCACCCACTTTGAAGGTGAACGTCTGGCGGTAACGCCGCCCAGGGACATCGGGCGGTGCGAATCGCCAATCGGCCAGTGCCTGCAGGGCGGCCACGTCGAACTGCCCCATGCTGGCGCCCACGACGTCGAGATCACCCGGTACGCCGGCCGCGTCCAACGAGAATTCGACGACGACTTGTCCCTCCACGCCGTTCAACAAGGCCTCGGGGGGATAGACCGGCGCCACCGTGTGCAGCGCCCGAGGCGCGGTGGATGGTTGTTCCAGCTTGAGCACGGGCGTTGCAACGGGTGCGATCGGTGCGGGCCGAAGTGCCGCGTCTCCCACATGGAACGTCGGCGCACCGACAGGCGCGATCTGGACCGGAACGCGCGATAGTCCGCCATCATCGACCGGCTCACCCAGGATGGCATAGCGCACGGGCAGAAGCGACGGTTTGCCGAACGCATTCGCAACCGGCAACAGCACGGGATGGTGCAGCGAATCCCGGATCACCGTCCGCAAGGTGGACATGTTGGTCGCGGCCAGCAGTGCAGCAGTGCGCTGCTGCCAAACATTGTCACGCCACCACATGCCGGCCCACCCCACGAGCAACGTGGCGGCGATCGCCAGAACGACGTGATTTCTCAGATGCCGCTGCGAACGCTCCGGGACCGTCCCCGCGATGAACCACGCGCGTTCCGCCAGCACGCCGCCGCTGGCAGCCAGCGCAAGCTCGGCGTGACCGGTACGCAACGCTTCGAGGTTGGCCAGCGCAGCCACGAAATCCCGCCGCTCGCCACCGGTCACGCGAAGCGCCAGCGTGTCGCAGCACAACTCGCGTTCGTTGCGCGCCTCGCGCGAAATCCAGTGCACCGCGGGGTGGTAGAAAAACAACGTCTCCAACACCACCTGGAACAGGTTTGCGATGTGATCGAGACGCTTAAGATGTGCCAGTTCGTGCGCCAGCACCAGATCGATTTGCGACACCGGCATGCGTGCCAGCACCGCCACCGGCATCACCACGGCCGGCCGCAACCACCCGATCAGGGTCGGCGTCGCCACGCGCACGCTGGCCAGCACTGGCACCAGTCGGCGCAGGCCCATGCGGTCGGCAAACACGCGCGCGCGGGCTTGCCAGTCCGGAAGGCTTTCCGCCATCTTCAGCATCGAGCGCAAGCCGCGCCATTGCCGGAACACCCGCGCGCCCAACGCCGCGACTCCGATCGCCCATGCCAGCACCAGCCACGGCAACGCAACTTGCACCAGCGTTCGCCAGCTCCATGCCGGTGCGACCGACGGGACTGAAAGAGCCGACGTTCCGGTCACGACCATGTCGGACAACACACCTGCCGGCGCGCGAGTCGCGAGGGCGTGCCAGGTGAAGATCGGGCACGCAGCCATCACCACCAGCGCCAGGATCGCGGCGAGGTAACGCGGATTGCCGCGCGGCAGGACGAGACGCACGACCGCGTAAACGACGCCGACGACAGCGGCCTGCCACACGAACTGCAACAGGCACCAACCCAATGCAGAAATGCCGGCTGAGGCGGCGATCTCGAACGCGTTCATCGGCCCGCGCCCTTGTCGAGCCGGTTCAACAGCGCGCGGATTTCCTGCAACTCTTCGCGACTCGCCTTGTGGTCACCCAACGCCTGCAGCACCAGCCTGGAAGGCGAGCCGTCGAACACGCGTTGCAGCATGTCCGACAGAAACTTCTTCTGGGTCCGCTCCTTGCTCACCGCTGCCCGGTACACATGCGCACGCTGCGACTCGTCGCGTTCGACCAAGCCCTTGTCGAACATGATCTGAAGCTGCTTCAGCGCGGTGGTATAGCCCGTACCGTCCCGCCTGTGCAGGACTTCATGCACGTCCCGAACCGTGCAAGCGCCGTGTTCCCACAGCAC
>DAIUEL010000068.1:0-12286 GCA_036845145.1 Rhodanobacteraceae bacterium
GCCGCGGTCACCGCGCAGAAGAAGTAATAGAACGTGTAGTGCTTCGCGCCCAGCAGGTGCTCGATGGGACCGCCGAACATCCACAGCGCGAACATGTTGAAGAAGATGTGGCCCCAGCCGCCGTGCAGGAACGCGTAGGTGATGATTTGCCAGAACTGGAACCCGACGTGGACCGCGCCCCCCTGCGGCAGCGCCGCCAGTTGCGACGGACCGACCGGCCACAGCGCGCCATGGGCGATCAACAGCGGGTGGAGCGACGGCACCAGTTCCAGCAGGAAAATCGCGACGTTCGCGATCAGCAGCGCGCGGGTGACGGGAGGCAGGTCGTAGAGCATCGATGATCCTTGCGAGCGGTCAAGGGTAGCGGCGCACGCGTCCGCCGTCAGGTCCGCGCGTTCGTCGCCTGCAGCCGCTTCAGGAAAACTGCCTGGCGCTTCTTCTCGATATAGTCCTTGCGCTGATAAAAACGCTGCGCGCGCTCGCGCAGCACGTTGGACCGCACCCGCACGCTCGAGAAATCCCGTTCGCGCGCCCACGCCTCGACCGCGGCGAGCAGCATCGCGCCGGCGCCAGCCCCGCGCACCGCCTCGTCCACCACCAGCGCCTCGAGTTCGACGAAGGGCTCGGCGATCAGCAGGTGCCGGGGTTCGGCATGCGCCACCGCGCACACCGCGCCCTTCGCGTCCAGCGCGACCAGCACCACGCCGTGTTCGACCTGCGCCAGACGGCGCAGGATCGTCGGGACGTCCGCGGGATAACCGAGCTGGCCCGACAACGAGGCCAGCGCTTCCGCATCGGCCGGCGTGGCTGCGCGGACCTGCACCCGATTCAGGTCAAGCCTTTCGCGCTCGCGCCCGCGTGCGCCGCGACCACGCCCGCCACCACCTGCGACACCTTCTTGCCGGTGGGGATGTGCAGGAATTCGTTCGGCCCGTGCGCGTTGGAATGCGGACCCAGCACGCCGGTAATGAGAAACTGCGCCTTCGGGAATTTCTCGCCCAGCATGCCCATGAACGGAATGCTGCCGCCCTCGCCCATGCACGCCACGGGCGCGCCGAACGCGTCCTGCGAGGCCTGCGTCACCGCGCGGTCCAACCATTCGGAAAGCTGCGGCGCGTTCCAGCCGCTGCCGTCCTTCTCCAGCTTGAAGGTGACTTTCGCGCCGTACGGCGGATCGGCCTCCAGCAACTTCTTGACGAACTCGCCGGCCCTGCTGCCATTCGCGGTCGGCGGTACGCGCAGGCTCAATTTAAGGGACGTGCCCGGACGCAACACATTGCCGGCGTTCTCCAGCGGCGGCAGGCCGCCCGCGCCGGTGACCGCCAGTTGCGGTCGCCAGGTGCGATTCAGGATCAACTCGACGCGATCACTGCTCACCGGCCGCGTGCCGTCGGTCCACGGGAACTTGGAAAACACCGCGTCGCCCAGGATGTCGGCGCACTGTTTGGCCTGTTCGATGCGTTCGGCGGGAACCTCGACGTACAGTTCCTCCGGCACGATCTCGCCCGTGTCCGGATTCTCGAGGCGGGACAACAGACGTCGAACGATCCGGAAGGTGTCGGGCACCACGCCCGAAGCATCGCCCGAGTGCACGCCTTCGGTGAGGACTTCGACGGTCAGCTCGCCACCGGTCATGCCGCGCAGCGACGTGGTCAGCCACAACTGGTCGTAATTGGCGCAGCCGGAATCGAGGCACACCACCAGCGACGGCTGGCCGATGCGCGGCAACAGGTGATCGACGTAGTGCGGCAGGTCGTAGCTGCCTGATTCCTCGCAGGCTTCGATCATCACCACGCAACGCGCGTGCGGCACGCCCTGCTCGTGCAGCGCGAGCAGCGCCGACAGCGAGCCGAAGATCGCGTAACCGTCGTCGGCACCGCCGCGGCCGTACAGGCGGTCGCCTTTCAGCACCGGCGTCCACGGACCGAGGCCCTCGCTCCAGCCGGTCATTTCCGGTTGCTTGTCGAGATGGCCGTACAGCAGCACGCAGTCGTCGGCGCGCGCCACGTTTCCGTACGCAGGCACGTCGATGAAGATCAGCGGCGTGCGGTTCGGAAGGCGCACCACTTCCAGCGTCGACCCCGGCAGCGACTCCAGTTTCGCGCGCGCCCACTTCTCCATCAGCGCGACCGCCGCGTCCATGTACCCGTGCGCGGCCCATTCCTTGTCGAACATGGGCGACTTGTTGGGAATCTTGATGTACTCGACAAGCTGCGGGACCACTTCGTGGTCCCACAACGTGCCGATGAAGGATCGGGCCTTGCCGGCATCCATCGGACACACTCCTGGATGAAACAGTGCGCCAGTGTAGCAGCGGCATGGTCGGACAATTCCGACACGCGACCGCTGCAGTGACCGACGCGATGGCGGCGAACGCGCCGGCTGTGGCAAACCACCGCGCGCGGCAAGCTGTTCCCACACGCCGCAGCCGCGGCGATCATCGGAGAGCAAACCATGTTCAAGAAGACACTTTGCGCCCTCGCGCTCAGCCTCGCCATGGCGCTGCCGGCTTTTGCCGCCACGCCGGTCAACATCAACACAGCCGATGCGCAAACCATCGCCACCTCGCTCGACGGCGTCGGGATCAGCAAGGCCGAGGCCATCGTGGCGTATCGCAAGACCCATGGCGCTTTCAAGAACGTGGACGAGCTCGGCAACGTCAAGGGCATCGGCACCAAGACGCTGGCACGCAACCGCGATGAGATCCACCTGAGTGGCAGCTTCGCACCCGCGGCCGCGCCGAAGCCGAAGCACGCGAAGCGTTCGGGCAAGCATTGATGGGGAGCCGATGGTGCGGGCGTCATACCCGCACCACCGACGTGTGTCGGTGGCGGCGACACGCATTACACTCGCGCGCTATCTTCGCCGAGTCCCGTTCCATGATCCTGCCCCGCTACCGCATCGGTCCGTCCACCATTCCCGGCGCCGGCAAGGGCGTGTTCCTGGAACAGGCGCTGCCACGCGGCCGGATCGCCGTGGCTCCGGATCGCATCGACCAGACATGGTCGTTCGCGGAGATCCTTTCCGACCCGGAGCGTGCAAAACTGCTGCATACCTCGGTGCGCTGGTTCGAGGACCGCTACACGCTTTCACCGGACTGGCCGGACGAGTGTTTCGTGAACCACGGCTTCGAACCCACCGGCTTGTGGCTGCTGGGCTTCATCTTCGCCGCGCGCGATCTGGATGCCGGCGAGGAATTGACGGTGGACTACCGGCATTTGCTCGCACCCGGTCAGGAAGAGGTATTCCGCGACGCACACACCGGCCAACCGATTATCGGCTACGCATGGGACGAAAGCCTGCGCCTCGGCCTGGATGCGCTGCGCAAGCTGATCAGCTGATGGCGGTCGCCCATCACCATCATCACGCTATGCCACGCCTGCAAGCCATTCCGCGCAGCGCCCAGCGCGAAGAACCCTGGGCCAACGGCGCCGGCAGCACCACGGTAATCCTGCGCGAACCTGACGACACGAACTGGACGGTGCGCATCAGCATCGCCAAGGTCGCGCAGGACGGCCCGTTTTCCGAGTTGCCCGGCACGCGGCGCACGCTGGTTCCGCTGGACGCGCCGATGACACTGCGTTTTCCGGACGGCCACGAACTCGCCGGCTCGCGGTTCAAGGCCATGCAGTTCGATGGCGCGCCCGCGCCCATCGGCGTGCTGCCGGAAGGCCCCACCCGCGATTTCAACCTGATGTTGCGGGGCAACGCGACCGGCGAAGTGCTGCCACGCACCCTGATCGATGCGATGGTGCTTCCGGTGGAAATGCGCGTGCGCTGGCTGGTTTATCTGGATTCCGGCCGCGCCGAAATCCATGCAGGCCCGGACACGCAACCGGCATTGAACCCCGGTGACGCAACGCTGGTCTCACCGGGCGGTACGATGACACCGGTCCGGATCGAGGGCGCTGGCGAAATCGTGCTCGTCAAGCTGTACGCTTGATATTCTCTCCACTTCGATTGGGGCGTCGACATGCGCATGCTGGTGGTCGAGGACGATGCGGCAATCGCCGACGCCGTTTGCGGATCGCTGGAACGCGCCGGCCACGCGGTCGATCACCTTGCCAACGGCAAGGCCGCGATCTCTGCCCTGCAGGAACACGCCTTCGCCCTGGTGGTGCTGGACCTCGGCCTGCCCGGCGAAGACGGCACCGAGGTATTGCGCCGGCTGCGCGCCGCCCACGACGGCATCCCGGTGTTGGTGATCACCGCGCGCGAGGAACTGGACCTTCGCATCCGCACGCTCGACCTTGGCGCCGACGATTACCTGGTCAAGCCCTTCAGCCTCGCCGAATTCGACGCGCGGGTGCGCGCGTTGTTGCGCCGCCAGAGCAACAGCGGCGTGCCGATCATGCAACTCGGCAAGCTGTCGATCGACCTCGCCGGCCGGCGCGTACTCCTGGACGACCACGCGCTCGACCTGACCGCGCGCGAATTCGCGCTGCTGGAAGTGCTGGCCTCGCGAAACAACCGCGTCACCCCGCGCGATCACGTGATCGAAGCCTTGTGCACGTGGAACGACGCACTCACCGACAACGGACTCGATATCGCCGTCCATCGCCTGCGTCGCAAACTGGAAGGCAGCGGCGTGAACCTGCGCACCGTGCGCGGACTCGGGTATCTGCTCGAGGCCGACGATGGTCCGTAACCCCAGCCTGCGACGCCGCCTGCTGCTGTTCGTGTCGATGCCGCTGCTGGCGGTGCTGGTGTGCGGCGGCATCATCAACTACGTGATCGGCCTGCACTACGCGAACAAGGTCTACGATCGCTGGCTGCTGGACAGCGCCAACGCGATTGGCGACCTGGTCAACAGCGACGCCGGCCGCAATGAACTGAGCGAGCAGGCGCGCATCCTGCTGCAATTCTCGGTGAAGGACCGCAACGAATTCGCGGTGCGCAGCCTGCGTTACGGGGTGCTGGCCGGCGACCAGGACCTGCCGCAGCCGCGTCCGGGTCGGGCGCCCTCGCAAAGCCCGGCGGTGTTCACGAATTTCAGCGACCACGACCAGGCGATGCGGATGGTATCGGTGTTCATCGCCAACAAGGCCGACCCCGGCGACATCCTGGTGATTTCCACCGCCGAGACGGTGCGCAAACGACAGGCCCTGGCGCGCGAACTCCTGATTTCCACCGTGCCGATCGAACTGCTGCTGATCTGCGTCGCGATGGCCCTGGTATGGCTGGGCATCAACCGAGGCCTGCGCGTGCTGGAACCACTGGCGCATGAAATCCGGATGCGCGAAGCGGGCGACCTGTCGCCGCTGCGCACCATCGATGCACCGCTGGAAGTGCAGCCACTGGTCGCGACCATCGACGCGCTGCTGTCGCGACTCGATCGCATGTTGCGCCAACAACAGCGTTTCATCGCCGATGCCGCGCACCAGTTGCGCACCCCGCTCGCGGGGCTGCGCCTGCAGGCCGAACGCGCGCTGGCCGATCCGCGCCCCGACACGATCCGCGAAGCGCTGGTGCACGTGGAACGGCTTTCGGCCGGCACCGCGCGTGCGGCCGGCCAGTTGCTGGCATTGGCGCGTGCGCAGGCGCCCGACGAGTCACTGGGCGCGGCGGCGCCGGTGGATCTCGCCGAAGTGGTGCGCGATGAAGTGTCGGCGCGCGTGCCCGACGCGATCGCGCACGGCATCGACCTCGGTTATCGCGGCTCCGAGCACGGCGTGATCGTGATCGGCGACGCCGTGCTGCTGCGCGAAATGCTCGGCAACTTGATCGACAACGCCTCGCGTTACGGCAGCCGCGGCAACGCCGTCATTACCGTCGGCGTGCAAGCCGACGAAGACGGCAGCAGCGTGCTGAGCGTGCAGGACAACGGCCCCGGCGTCGCACCGGAACTGATGCCGCGCCTCGGCGAACGTTTCTTCCGCGCGGTCGGCAACAACCACGAAGGCACCGGCCTGGGATTGGCCATCGTGCGCGAAATCGCCGAACGGCATGGCGCGGACCTTGTCTTCTCGAATCATGCCGAGCCGCACGGGCTGCGCGTCGAGGTGCGGTTTCCGACATCTTGATTGCGATCGACCTCGGCCGATGCTTTTGGGGCGCTTCGGCCACATTCCACGACAGCTGCCCAGAGACCGCCCGTCTATGACCGATCGTCTCGGGTAAAGATCACGCCATCCTCGACGCGCACCGGAAAGGTCGCGATCGGTTCGGTCGCCGGGGCTTCCTTCACCTCGCCGGTACGCACGTCGAAACGTGCACCGTGGCGCGGACATTCCACCTCGAAGCCGCACACTTCGCCGCCGGCCAGCTCACCACCGTCATGGGTGCAGGTGTCCTCGACCGCGTACAGATCACCCTCGAGGTTGTACACCGCGATCGCGGTGTCGCCATCCCAGACGACCTTGAATTCGCCCGGCAGCAGCTCGTCGCGCGTACAAACCCTCACCCATTCATCCGACATGCCGTTTCTCCGCGGCGCAAAAACACACGTAGGGCGGGAGTAGCGCAGCGCATCCCACCAGCCAGACGCGGAAGGCGGGTTGCCACTCGTCCTACCCAGGACCAGACAGCCAGGATCGCCGCTCATCCGGGGCCGTGCGGAACCAGGCGGGGACATCTCCCCATGCCACCGCCAACCTACAAATCCTTGACCAGCCATTCGAAGCGCAAATCATCCCGCTTCGGAATGCCGAAGCGCGGATCGCCGTACGGAAACGCCCGATATTCGCCGGTACGGCGGTAGCCACGGCGTTCGTACCAGGCGATCAACTCCGCACGCACGTCAATGACTGTCATGCGCATCGTGCGCGCATGCCATTCGTCGCGCGCGATGCGCTCGGCTTCGGCCAGCAACGCGCGACCGGTACCGTTGCCCTGCGCCTCCGGCCGCACCGAGAACATTCCGAAATAGCCATCGCCGGCATGTTCATCGGACAGCCGTTCCACCACGCAACTCGCCAACAAATGCCCGTCGCGTTCGGCCAGCAGCACCACGACGTGCGGGTTCGCGATGAGCGCCGCGACTTCCCGGGCGTCGGTACGCTGCCCGTCCAGAAGGTCGGCCTCGGTGGTCCAGCCGACGCGGCTGGCGTCACCGCGATAGGCCGACTCGGTCAGCGCCACCACGGCCGGGATATCGCGCGCTTCCGCCGGACGAAAACGCAAACTCGCCTCCCGACTCTCCATGCCCGATCCCCTTTTTGATTGTGCGATCGTCCCTGATCGCTGATTCGTCCTGCCAAACGGCAGAGAATCACGCACCGCGACCTGCCACTCCAGAACGGGCACCGCTGCCCTGATTTCTCACAAAAGCAGCTTCCGCACCCGGCGGATCGCATCCACGAAGGCATCGATCTCGGTTTCCGTGTTCCAGAAAGCCAATGACGCGCGGCAGGTCGCGGCGACGCCGTAGAACTGCATCAGCGGATGTGCACAGTGATGACCGGAACGCACGGCCACGCCTTCCTGATCGAGCAGTGTCGCCAGGTCGTGAGCATGTACGCCCTCGATCAGGAACGAAATCACCGCGGCCTTGCCTGGCGCATTGCCGAAGATGCGCATGCCCGGAATCGCTTCAAGACGCGGCGTCGCGTATTCCAGCAATTCGTGTTCGCGTGCAGCGACGTTGGCCATGCCGATCGCTTGAAGATAATCGATCGCGGCGGCGAGTCCGGCGAAACCTGCCGTGTTCGGCGTGCCGGCTTCGAACTTGTGCGGCGAATCGGCGAAAGTGGTGCCATCGAACGAAACGGTGCGGATCATTTCGCCGCCGCCGAAGAACGGTGGCATCGCCTCCAGCCATTCGCGCCGTGCCCACAACGCGCCGGTGCCGGTCGGACCGCACATCTTGTGGCCGGTGAGGCAATAGAAGTCGCAGCCGATCGACTTCACGTCCAGCGGCAGGTGCGGGGCAGCCTGCGAGCCATCCACCAGCAGCGGAATGCCACGCTTGCGGCATTCGCGTGCCAGTTCCTTCACCGGGTTGACGGTGCCCAGCACGTTGGACACATGCACGACGCCGGCGAACTTCACCTCGGGCGTCAGCGCTTCGATGAATTTGTCGACGATCAGTTCGCCCGATGCATTGATCGGCGCGACTTTCAGATGTGCACCCGTGAGTTTGCACACCAGTTGCCACGGCACGATGTCGGCGTGGTGCTCCATCGCCGTGACCAGCACCGCATCGCCGGGTTTCAGGAGCGGCAACAGGAAACTGTAGGCCACGAGGTTGGTGGCCATCGTGGTGCCCGATGTCAGCACGACCTCGTCACGGTGGTTGGCACCGAGGAACGACGCGAGCTTGTCGCGCGCGCCCTCGTACAACGCGGTCGCCTCTTCGCCCAATTGGTGCACCGCGCGCGACACGTTGGCGTTGTGCTCGCGGTAGAACCCATCCACCGCCTCGATCACCTGTCGGGGCTTCTGCGAGGTATTGGCGCTGTCGAGGTAGACCAGTGGTTTGCCGTGCACCTTGCGCTGCAGGATCGGGAAATCCGCACGTACCCGTGTCCAGTCGACCGGTGCCACGCCGATCGTCGATTTCGCGGTCGCACTCACGCTTCGGCCTCCGGCAATTGCTCGGCCAGCAACGTTTCGCAGAATTCACGCAAGCCCGCTGGCTGGATGCCGTCGAGCGTCACCGCGCAAAACGCGCGCACCAGCATGCGCCGCGCCGTGTCCAGCGGAATCCCGCGCGAACGCAGGTAGAACAACACGTTGTCGTCGAGCTGCCCGACTGTCGCGCCATGGTTGGCCTTGACCTCGTCGGCGTAGATCTCCAGCGCCGGACGGGTATCGATTTCGGCCGTCGGCGAAAGCAGCAGGTTCTTGTTGTAGAAACATCCGTCCGAACCGTCGGCTCCAGGCTGGACCAGGATGCGTCCGTGGACCACGCCGCGCGCGCGGTCACCGGCCACGCCACGCCACAGCGAATCGCTCACGGTGTCGCGGGCGCGATGGGTCACCAGCACTTCGGTGTCGCTGTGCTGGCGGCCGCCCAACACGAACGCGCCGCGGCTGGCGAACCGCGCCCGGTCGCCGGCAAGATCCACGCGCAATTCGTGACGCGCAAGCTTGCCGCCGAGTTCCAGCGCATGGAAATCGAGTTCCGCATCCTCGTGCAGCACGCAGTCGGTGCGCCGAAGCAGCGTCGCATCCTGTGATGCACGCTGGACGATCGTCCAGTCGAGCCGCGCGCGCGCGTGCAGCGTGATGGTGCGAGCCAGGTTCGCGAAGTGCCCCGACGTGTCATCGCCGACGTGGTGCTCGATCACTGCAAGCGATGCGCCTTCGCCCAGTTCCATCAAGTCGCGCAGGTGCCAGGCAACTGCGCTGCCGGCGCTCGTGCCGACATACACGACGTGCAACGGATTGGAAGCGCGCACGCCATCGGCCACCCGCACGATCACGCCGTCCGCGGCCAGCGCGCGATTCAGCAGCGTCAAGCCATCCTCGTCGCCTGCGCGCGCAGCCAGCAGAAAGCGCAGCGGTTCGGGTTGATGCCGCAGGACCTCCGACAACGGCTGCAGGACAATGCCGCCCGGCAGGTCGTCCAGCCGCGACAAATCGGCACGAAAGGCGCCATTCACGAACACGGCGCGCGGACCCTCGCAACCGTCCAACCGCAACAGGTCATCCGCGACGGGACGGCTTGCGGCGCCTGCGTCACGTGGTGCGTAGGCACGCTGCTGCAGCGCACGCAGCGCGGTGTATTTCCACAACTCGTTGCGCGTGTCGGGCAGGCCGTGTGCGGCGAATGCGCGCAGCGCGTCGCGGCGCGTGTCGTCCAGCCAGGCAATTCCACTGCCGGGCAGCCCCGAGACGGCCGCCGCCTGCATGGATTCGACGAATGGCGTTGCCACCGAGTTCACGCGTGCGCTTCCGTCGGCGTGCGATCGCGCACCCATGCGTAGCCGTGGGCTTCCAGTTCGCGCGCCAGTTTCGCGTCGCCGCTTTCGACGATGCGGCCGTCGGCCAGCACGTGCACGAAGTCCGGCACGATGTAATCCAGCAGGCGCTGGTAGTGCGTGATCACGAGGAAACCGCGTTCCGGCGAGCGCAGGCGGTTCACGCCTTCGGCCACCTGCTTGAGGGCATCGATGTCGAGGCCGGAGTCGGTTTCGTCGAGGATCGCGAGTCGCGGCTCCAGGACCGCCATCTGGAACACCTCGTTGCGCTTCTTCTCGCCGCCGGAAAAGCCTTCGTTGACCGCGCGGTTCAAAAGCTCGGGCGTCATGCCCATTTCCTTGACGCGCTCGCGCACCAGTTTCAGGAACTGCATGGAATCGAGTTCGGTGTCGCCACGCGCCTTGCGCTGGGCATTCAACGCCGCACGCAGGAAATAGGTGTTGTTGACGCCGGGGATTTCCACGGGGTACTGGAACGCGAGGAACACGCCCGCCGCGGCGCGCGCTTCCGGCTCCATCGCCAGCAAGTCGTCGCCATCGAACGTGACCGAGCCTTTGGTCACTTCGTAGCCGGAGCGGCCCGCGATCACGTTGCCGAGTGTGGATTTGCCCGCGCCATTGGGGCCCATGATCGCGTGCACTTCACCGGGCTTGGCTTCCAGCGAAAGGCCCTTCAGGATTTCCCTGCCGGCGATGCGGACGTGGAGGTTTTCGATTTTAAGCATGCACTTCGCTCTTGTAGGGCGGGTTAACGCTGCAAGCGCGTAACCCGCCGGAACCGTGATGGCGGGTTACGCCGCCGCGCGGCTAACCCGCCCTACTTATGGTCATCTCACCCAATTGCGCCTTCGAGAGAGACTTCCAGCAGCTTCTTGGCTTCCACCGCGAACTCCATCGGCAGTTCGCGGAACACCTGTTTGCAGAAGCCGTCGACGATCATCGAGACCGCGTCTTCCTCGCCGATGCCGCGGCTGCGGCAGTAGAACAACTGGTCGTCGGAAATCTTGGAGGTGGTCGCCTCGTGCTCGACGATCGCGGTGGGGTTCTTCACTTCCATGTACGGGAAGGTGTGCGAACCGCACTTCTTGCCGATCAGGATCGAATCGCAGCGGGTGTGGTTGCGCGCGTTCACCGCGCCCTTCTCCACCTTCACGAGGCCCCGATAGCTGTTCTGGCTGCGGCCGGCGCTGATGCCCTTGGATACGATCTTGGATTTGGTATCACGGCCGATATGGATCATCTTGGTGCCGGTGTCGGCCTGCTGGAAATTGTTGGTCAGCGCGACCGAATGGAACTCGCCGACCGAACGGTCACCGCGCAACACGCAGCTCGGGTACTTCCAGGTGATCGCCGAACCGGTCTCGACTTGCGTCCAGGTGATCCTCGAATCGTCGCCACGGCATTCGCCGCGCTTGGTCACGAAGTTGTAGATGCCACCCTTGCCGTTCTCGTCGCCCGGGTACCAGTTCTGGACCGTCGAATACTTGATGTTGGCCTTTTCCAGCGCCACCAGCTCCACCACCGCCGCGTGCAACTGGTTCTCGTCGCGCATAGGCGCGGTGCAGCCTTCGAGGTACGAAACCGTCGCGCCTTCCTCGGCGATGATCAGCGTGCGTTCGAACTGCCCGGTGTGGCCGGCGTTGATCCTAAAGTACGTGCTCAGCTCCATCGGACAGCGCACACCCTTCGGGATGAACACGAACGAGCCGTCGGAGAACACTGCCGAGTTCAGCGCCGCGAAGAAATTGTCGCCCTGCGGCACCACGGTGCCGAGGTACTGGCGCACCAGGTCGCCGTGTTCGCGGATCGCCTCGCTCATCGAGCAGAAGATCACGCCGACCTTGGCAAGCTGTTCGCGGGCGGTGTTGGCCACCGACACCGAATCGAACACCGCATCCACCGCCACGCCCGCCAGCTTGGCGCGCTCGTGCAGCGGTACGCCCAGCTTGTCGTAGGTTTCCAGCAGCTTGGGATCGACCTCGTCCAGCGACTTCGGTTTGTTCTTCGGGGCCGAGTAATAGCTGATCGCCTGGAAGTCGATGGGACCGAGTTTCACATGCGCCCAGTTCGGCGGCGTCATCTTCAGCCAGCGGCGATACGCCGCCAGCCGCCACTCCGTCATCCACCCCGGCTCTTCCTTGATCGCGGAAAGCGCGCGGATAGTCTCCTCATCCAGGCCTGGCGGCAGGCTGTGCGATTCGATATCGGTGACGAAGCCGGCGCCGTAACGGCGCGACAACGCGGCCTGGACTTCGCCCGGTTGGGTTGCCATGCGTTTCTCCCTACATCCTCGCGCCGTGCGCACGCCCCGGCTGACGCCGCAACATGTCGGCCAGACTGACGCCGCGCAAGGCGTTGTTGATCGCGACACCGACGCCCTGCCAGTCGCGCGCCACGGAGCAGTACGACTGGCGCTCGCAACC
>DAIUEL010000069.1:0-12260 GCA_036845145.1 Rhodanobacteraceae bacterium
TCGCGATGCCGTTCCCGCTGTGGCAGTTGCAGGGCGAGCAGGTGGCGGTGATGAACCCGCCCGAGAGCGGCCAGCCGGCCACCGTCAAGGAATTGAAGCTCGCCCAGCCCGGCAGCATGACGCCCGCGCAATACGACCAGGCCGTCCGCGACCTCACCTCGTTCCTGGCCTACGTGTCCTCGCCGGACGAGCTGCCGCGCAGCCGCATCGGTGCCTGGGTGGTGATTTATCTGGTACTTTTCACCCTGTTCGCCTTGGTGCTGAAAAAGGAATACTGGAAGGACGTGCATTGACCGGCGGTTGCTTCGCCCGCCAGTCGATGCCCATACCCGGGACTGTCGCGTCACCGGACCTAGGGCCTGTATCGAGGCCTTGATCGCCCAAAGGGGACACTGGCATGATCCAGACCGCTCACACCACCCGCACCGTGCTGACCCTGTTCACCGCGCCCGACGACGTGCAGTCACATCGCGTGCGGCTGGTGCTGGCCGCCAAGGGCGTGGTCTACGACCGGGTCGAAGTGCCGTCCGGCAAGCCGCACGACGAACTGCTTTCGATCAATCCCTACGGCGACACCCCGACCCTGCAGGACCGCGACATGGTCCTGTACGAACCGGACGTCGTGTGCGAATACATCGACGAGCGTTATCCGCATCCGCCACTGATGCCGGTCGACCCCCTGTCGCGTGCGCGCTTGCGTTTGGCCTGCGTACGGATCGAGCGCGACTGGGTGCCGGAAGTGGCGAACATCCGCGCCGGCGGACGTGCCGCCGAGGCCGCCCGCAAACGACTGTGCGACCACCTGATGGCCGCGCTGCCGCTGTTCAGGGCCGCGAAGTTTTTCCTGAACCCGGAAATCAGCCTTGCCGATTGCCTGGTCGCACCGGTGGTGTGGCGCCTGCCTTCGCTCGGCGTATCGCTGCCCAAGGAAGCCAAGCCCATCGTCGATTATGGCGAACGGTTGTTCCGCAGCCAGGGCTTTGCGCGCAGCCTTACGGCCGAAGAGCGCCTGCTGGGCGAGCTGTGAGCGAAGCACAAACCCCCGCCATGACCTCGAATCGTCCGTACCTGTTGCGGGCGGTGCACGAGTGGATTTGCGACAACGGGCTCACGCCTTATATCGTGGTCGATGCCGCCAAGCCGGGCGTGCAGGTGCCGCCGCAGGCGATCAGTGAAGGCCGGATCGTGCTGAATCTCGCGCCGCGCGCGATCGCGCGACTGGAAATCGGCAACGACGCGATCACGTTCATGGCGCGCTTCGGCGGCGTCAGTCACGCGGTCAGCGTCCCCGTCGCTGCCGTGCAGGCGATCTACGCACGCGAAAACGGTCAGGGCATGTTGCTGGCCGAGGATGCGGCGGGTACGGCCGCGCCCGCATCGTCCCCGGATGTATCGCCTGCTAAACCTACCGCGCCGGCCTTGCAGGCCGTGCCCACGTCCGCGCAGGACGCCTCCCTGTCCGATGGCGAGAGCGAAAAAGGCGATGACGGCGACAAGCCGGACAAGCCGCGACCCAAGGGCAAGCCCAGTCTGCACGTCGTGAAGTGACGAAGAGGGCGTGCGTAGTGCGTAGGTTGGGCTGACGCCGGTTTCATCGGCGGAACCCCAACAATCTCCCGCGACCCACGTTGGGCGTCAATGCGTTCAGCCAACCTACGAAGGGCGGCCCAACGGCACCCGGCGCAGCATTCGCGAATGCTCCACGCCCGCGCAAGCGTGTGGCGCGTTGGGCGGAGGTCAGTGCAACGTCCTTCGCGCGCGCGTGATCGGAACGATGTTGCCGTCGCCGTCCGGAGTACGCCAGGCCGCCGGTAGGCCTGGCACGTCGCGGAACGCGTGCGCCCCCGCGTCGGGATGGTGCGGTGCCGGCATGCTCTCGCCCACGATGCGATCGCCCAGCAGCCGGACGCTGGCGGGCTGGCGATCGTCGCCGCCGCGGCTGGTCTCGAAACGGTATTCGCGCATCACATGCAGTGCACCGCGCCGCCAGTTCAGGCGCAGGCGGTGCAACGCCACGCTGTCGTCGAGCAGTTGCACGCCGTGCTGCTCGCACAGGCGTCGCGCATGCGCTGTCGCGCGTTCGCGCAACCGCAGCACGTGATACCACGACCCGATCAGCGCCATGAACGCAAGCAGCGGCAGCCAGACTTCCAGCACGTCACACGATCCTCGCGCGCCCGGCGGGCGCGTTCTCAGCCATCATGCCCGTATCGGCATGGGAAAGACAGATCGGACTATGTGGGGAGCGGCAGGCGTTATTTCACGCGTTCGACGCGCACGCTCTGGTTGCAGCCCTGCACGTACATCAGCCAGCTGCCGAGGATCATCGGCTTGATCGTGACTTCGGGGTTGTCGACCTCGGGGCACGAATACGAGCCGGATTCGGCCTGCTTCCAGACCTGGCCATTGTCCAGCGTGAAGGTGGTTTGTCCGGCCCAACCGTTGAAGTGTCCGACCAGGTGCGTGTTGAATTTGTCACGCGGCTGGTTGGTCGGGTAGAACACCGGCTGGCCGCTCGCGGAAACCATCTTGGTCTGCTCGTGCGTGCGCAGCCAGTTGTCGAGGTTCTGGAGTTCCTGCGGGGTCAGCTTGTCGAGACCCGCGGCCTTGAAGTCCGCCGCCGACATGCGCTCCTCGAGCGAAGAAAACTGTTGCGCCATGACGGGCAGGGCGGTGGTCAGCAGGGCCAGTGCGGCCGGCAACATCAGTCGAATGCGCATGGGCGGCGATAATAGCAGTGCCCCATGCCAGCCGCACGGGGTTCGTGGAGGTTCCGATTTAATACACTGACCGTCTTTCGGCGGCCTTTCCCGGCGGTGCCGGATGGCTGTTTCGGCTTATGGATCCATCGCTGACGAACATCGATGCTGGGCGTGTGGCGCCAGTCGCCGCGCTGTCTGCAGACGCACGTGCGCTTTGGGCGGAGACCGACGCGTTGCTGCGGGACGTCGGCTGCGATGCGGAAACACGCGCCGCGGCAGGATGGTATGCGGTGGCCGTCGCGCATCCGCAGGCGTGGCTCGCCGAAAGCGCGCGCGCGCCGGAGTCTTTGCGCCGCCTGGTGGAAGGCCAGCAACAGGCCGAACGCGTGTGGGCGCTGCACGCATCGCGTGACGTGGCCGGCAGCAGCGAGGGACTGCGCCGGTTGTTGCTGGCGATCATCCGCGATCTTCGCGTCGTGTATCTGTTGCTCGCGCGGCAGTTGGCGAAATTGCGCGCCGCGGCTTCGCTGCCGGAAGCCGAACGCTACGAACTGGCGCAGCTGACCCGCGATATTCACGCGCCGCTGGCCAACCGGCTCGGCATCGGCCAGTGGAAGTGGGAACTGGAAGACCTGGCGTTCCGGTATCTGCAGTCCGACATCTATCACCGCATCGCTGCGTTGCTGGACGAGCGCCGCGCCGATCGCGAAGCGTGGATTGCGCGCTGTGTCGACGCTTTGCGCGAGGCGCTGCGCGTGCAAGGCATCGAAGCCTCCGTCGGCGGACGCGCCAAGCACATCTATTCCATTTGGCGAAAGATGCAACGCAAGCGCATCGGTTTCGGCGAGCTGTACGACATCCGTGCCCTGCGCGTGCTCACGCGCAGCGTGGCCGACTGTTACGCGGTGCTCGGCGTGGTGCATGCGTTGTGGCCGATCATTCCGCAGGAATTCGACGACTACATCGCGCGGCCCAAGGGCAACAACTACCGTTCACTGCACACCGCCGTGATCGGGCCGGAAGGCAAGACGCTGGAAGTGCAGATCCGCACCGAAGAAATGCATCGCGGCGCCGAACTCGGGGTGGCCGCACACTGGCGCTACAAGGAAGGCGGCGGCGGCGACGCGGCCTATCAGGCACGCGTCGCATGGATGCGCAAGCTGCTGGAAACGCGTGGCGAGGGCGAGGATGAGGCGGCGCTGGCCGCCGAATTGCGAGCGGAACTGGCCGAGGATCGCGTGTACCTCCTGACGCCCAAGGGCGAAGTAATCGACCTGCCGGCCGGCGCGACGGTGCTCGATTTCGCCTACCACGTGCACACGATGGTCGGGCACCGCTGCCGCGGCGCCAAGGTCAACGGCCGCATCGTTCCATTGACGCACCAGCCCGTCAGCGGTGATCGCATCGAAATCCTGACCGCGCGCGAACCCGCGCCCAGCCGCGATTGGCTGTCGCCGCAGCTCGGCTATCTCGCCACCGCCAGCGCGCGCGGCAAGCTGCGTGCGTGGTTTCGACGCGAGGATCTCGCCGCCAACGCGACCGCCGGCAAGCTGCTGCTGGAACGCGAAGTGCGTCGCCTCGGCATTGCCGACGACGTGCTGGACAATCTGCCGGCGCGGCTCGGGCGCAAGAGTCGCGACGACTTGCTGGTGGCGCTCGCACTTGGCGAAATCGGCATCGCGCAACTGACCCGCGCGATGCTGGAGACACAACCGGCGCCGCAACCGGCGCCCGCGAAACCACCGCGACGCATGCCGTCCGGTGCCGGCAAGGCGGGCGCGGTGACCGTGGAAGGCGTCGGCAATCTACTGACGACACTCGCGCGTTGCTGTCGCCCGTTGCCCGGTGACGAGGTCATCGGCTACGTCACGCGCGGTCGCGGCGTCACCGTGCATCGCGCCGATTGCGCCGCGCTGGCGCGGCTGCGCGAGCGCGATCCGGCGCGGGTGATCGAAGTCCGCTGGCACAGTGCGCCCGATCGCGCCTACGAAGTCGACATCGCCGTGGTCGGATACGACCGGCGCGACCTGCAACGCGACGTCACCAACGTGGTCGCCAACAGCGGCGCGCGCATCGTGGCCTCGGACAGCCGCAGCGATGGCGATCTCGGTGAACTGACGATGCATTTCACGCTGCGCGTGCGCGACTACGGCGTGCTGTCGTCGTTGCTGACCCGGCTCGCGGCCTTGCCCAATGTCACCGATGCGCGCCGGCTGGCCGCCGGCTGAATTTGACCCGGCGTGCTTCGAAGGCGCGTGCGGCCGAATGCTAAAATGCGCGATGCCGCGGCTTGAACAGGTGGAACCGGTGCAGGTCGTCGCGGTCTCACGGACACAAAATGGATACGCCGGACTGGTTTCGGCGATGGATTCGGTATGAGTGCTGGGCACGATTCTTCACGCGACACGCCGCGCCGGACCGATCCGACGCTGGGTGATCTCGATCAGCTCGACGCGGGCGCGGACCGGCGCGGGCCCGTGCGCGAGCGTGAGCCCGAGCGCCCGGCTTCCGCGCCGCGGCCGCCGTCGTTCAACACCCGCCCGACGCGCAGGCGCCCGTTGCGCAGGCATCATCGGGTACGGTGGTCGCTGATCATCCTGGCCGTGGTCTTGGCCGGGGTGATCGGCTGGTTGTGGAACCATCAGGCGATGCTCAGCGGCATGCTGCCGCAGACGCAGTTGAATGCGCTGCTGACGCGCGCGGATACCGCGTACTCGGCGGGCAACCTGGCCGGCGGCCCCGACAGCGCGCGCGACCTGTACGAAGCCGCGCGTGCGCTGGACCCCGACAACGAACACGCGCTGACGGGATTGCAGAACGTGGGCCACGCGGAACTCGACCAGGCGCAGGCGGCCCTGAAAAAACGCGACTACGCCGCCGCGCGCTCGTCGCTGGAGGAAGCGCGCAGCCTGCTCGGCGGCGGCGCCGCGGTCGACGTGATGGACCAGGCGCTGGCCAAGGCGGTGCTGCAGACCTCCAACGTGGACGTGCTGATCAACCAGGCGCGGGCCGCGCTCGCGAACGGGCACATCGATGGTCCCGACGGCGCGGCGGCGCTGTTCGGCAAGGTGCTCGCGGGCGATCCGGACAACGCGGTGGCGCGTCACGGGATGGATCAGATCGGCGATCTGCTCGCCACCCGCATCCAGGGCCAGATCGGCAGCAACGATCTCGCCGGTGCCAAGCAAACGCTGTCGAATCTTGCGGGATTGTTGCCGCGCTATTCGCAACTGCCGACCCTGCGCGCCGCCGTTGCCGCTGCGGACCGCGACTCCGATTCGCAACGCGACCAGTACCTCGACAAGGGTCAGGCTTACCTGCGTGCGGGCAAGATCACCGGCACGGGCGACGACAACGCCGAGGCGCAGTTCAAGGCGGCGCTGAAAGCCGATCCCGGCAGCGACCAGGCCAGGGCGGGGCTCGGGCAGGTCGCCCAAGCCTTGATCGTGCAAGCCAATGCCGCGATGGAATCGGGGCAGCCGCAAGATGCCAAAAAACTGCTGGACGACGCGGCCGCGCTGGCGCCCAAGTCGGCGGATCTGGCGGCAGCGCGTGCGCGCCTCGTCGCCAGCGAAGCCCGACCTGCGCCGGAACCGGCGGAGCGCGCGACGGCGCACACGGACGTGGCCACGGTCGAAGCCGAACGGGAACCCGAGGCGTCCGTCCCGCCGCCTGCGCCGCCGCTGACGCCGATGCAATCGGCCAAGGTCGCACGGCTGGTGGCGCGCGCCAAAAGTGCCGCGCGCAAGGGCGACATCATGTTGCCGCCCGGCGACTGTGCCTATGATTTGTATCGCGCCGCGCTGGGCATCGACGGCGACAACGTCGAGGCGCAGGCGGGTTTGCGCGCGCTGCCGGAAGTGACCCGCGCGCAGTTCGATCAGGCGGTGCGCGAAGACAACCTGGATCACGCGCACGACATGCTGGCGACGCTGGAGCAACTCGATCCGGCCGATCCCGCCACGCCGGCCATGCGCCACAGGCTGGGCAGCGCCTGGCTCGATCGCGCCGACCACTACGTCGGGCTGGGTGAGTTGGCGGCTGCGCGCACGGCGTTGCAGGAAGCGCAGCGCCTTGTGCCGCAGGATCCGCGCCTCAGCCAGGTGGATGCGAGAATCCAGCGCGGCAATCGGGGAAGATCGGAATAACCTGCCGCGCGCCGGCGCGGCGCAGCAGGGCGCACAGGCAAACCGCAATGGGTGAATGGCGCGAGGGGACGGTGCTGGTGTGTGGCGCAAGCAGCCAGATCGGCTGGTTTCTGTTGCCCGAACTGGTGCGGGCCGGGTCGCCGGTGCTGGCGTTGTCCCGCGCGCCGCAGCCTGCAGTCGCCGGCATGACGTGGTTGCAGGGCGCACTGCCCCGGCCGCCGCCTGCCGCGGGTGCCGCGGCGTCCGTCTGCAGCTTCGCGCCGCTGGATGCGCTGGCTCGATGGATCGACGCCGGAGCGGCGCCAAATCTCGAGCGCGTCGTGGCAACAAGTTCGATGAGCGCGGAAAGCAAACAGGCGTCGCCGGTTGCGGCCGAGCGCGAGATATCACGGCGACTGCGGGAAGGCGAAGCCGCGCTGGCCAGCGCGTGCGAGCGCCGCAGGGTTGCGTGGACGATATTGCGTCCGACGCTGATCTACGGTGCGGCCCGCGACAAAAGCCTGACGCCACTCGCACGCCGCGCGACGCGTTGGCGGGTGTTCGGATTGCCGGCGGGCTCGGGTTTGCGCCAGCCGGTGCACGCCGCCGACATCTCGGCCGCGGTATTGCGCGCGCTGGACGGCGGCGCGAGAGGGCGCGTCCTGCAGATAGGTGGAGGGGAGCGGCTGACGGCAAGCGCCATGTTCGAGCGCGTGCGCGCCAGCCTGGCGGTGCGCACACTCGCGCTCCGCATTCCGGGAGCACTGGTTCGCGTCGGCGCACGCGCCCTGCCGCCCCTGCGCGGACCACTGACGCGGCTGGAACAGGATCTCGTCGCCGACAACACCGAACTCGAACGATTGCTCGGTGTGCATCCGCGCGATTTCAGACCGGACCGGGCGTGTTGGGGACTTTGAAGTCGTCGTCCGCGCCGCGACAATCAAATCACCATGTTGCAGGAATCGCCTCTCGTGTCGAACCCGTACTCGCGCAATGTTGCGCGGCGATGGCCGCATCGTGACTGACGCCGGTCCGGCTATGGACCCGGCATCGATGCACCGGCTCGGCGTGTGCGCGGTGGTGGTCACCTGGCAGCCTGACATCGGGGTGCTTGGGGAATTGCTGGACGCGCTGTGCCCGCAGGTCGGGCACGTTGTCGTGGTGGACAACGCCACGCGTGATCCGGAGTTCCGGGAATTCTGCGCCGCGCGCCGCGACGTGATGCTGATCGCGTCGAACGAAAATCACGGGCTTGCACACGCGATCAACGTCGGCATCGAGCGTGCACGCGGGTTGCAGGGCGTCTCTCACGTGCTGTTGATGGACCAGGACAGCGTGCCGGAAGCGGGCATGGTCGGTGCGTTGCAATCGGCGTTTCGAAAATGCGCCGGCGAGCGGGTGGCTGCGGTCGGTCCGTGCTTTCGTGATCCGCGCGAGGCGGGCGACGCGCCATTCGTGCGGATCCGTTTTCCGGTCAACCAAAAGGTTTCTTGTGACGGCGAGTGCGAAACCGTCCGGTGCGATTTCCTGATTTCGTCCGGTTGCCTGATCCCGCTCGCGGTGCTGGATGACGTGGGCGGGATGGACGGTGCATTGTTCATCGACAACGTGGATCTGGATTGGTGCTTTCGCGCCAGCGCCGCGGGTTACACCCTGCATGGCGCATGCGCCGCGCACTTGCGCCACAGCCTCGGTGCAACACGCCGGTACGTGCCCGGCATGACACGCGGCATCGTGGTGCATTCGCCGCGGCGCCTGTTCTACATGATGCGCAATCGGGTGTTGCTGTACCGGCGCGCGTACACCCCGCGACGCTGGATCGCGCAGGATGTGCCGCGCCTCGTCGTCAAGTTCCTGTTGTTCTCGTTGCTGGTGGCACCGCGATGGAAAAACGTGCGCAGCATGCTGGCGGGGCTCTGGGCGGGCGTGCGCGGTCGCGCAACCTCGCCGCCCGAGGATTCTTGAGCGGTCAATCGCGCATCAGTTTGCGTACGCGCCGTTTCAATGCCGGGAGCGTCTCGGTTTCGAACCACGGATGCCGCTGGAACCAGGCGGTGTTGCGGGGGCTCGGATGCGGCAGCGGCAGCACGCCGCCATCGAAATATTCGCGCCATGCCTCGCAGGTTGTCGTGAGCGTCGCCTTGCGCCGGGTGCCGAGCATGCTGCGGATCGCGTAACCGCCGATCGCCAGCGTCAATTTGATGTTCGCGAGTCGCGGCATCAACTGCGGATGCCACAGCGGCGCGCATTCTGGCCGCGGCGGCAGGTCGCCGGATTCGCCCTTGCCCGGATAGCAAAAACCCATCGGTACGATCGCGACATGGTGCGGGTCGTAGAACGTGGCGTCGTCGATGCCCAGCCACCCGCGCAATTTCTCGCCGCTTTTGTCGTTGAAGGGAATGCCCGTTTCGTGCACCTTGCGGCCGGGTGCCTGGCTGACGATCAGCAAGCGTGCGTCGGGATGCGCCTGCAGCACCGGCCGGCAACCATGGGGCAGGTGCCGCGCACATACCTGGCACGCACGAATGCGCGCCATCAGCGCGTCGAAGGACTCGGTCACCGGAGCGGCGGCCATCGTGACCGATCGATTCATCCGCGCAATTTTAATCCAACCAGGTGCGCTGTTCGAAGCGGCTGTGGGCGAGAAGTCTCGCCATGGATTGCCGTTCTGGCGTATCAAAGTCGAGAGAGGGCCGGCAAAACCCGACAATCGGCGATGCCGCGATCATGGACGACCGCATCAATCCGTGTATTCGAATACCTGCACCACCTTGTTCACGCCAGCGACGGTGCGCACGATGTTCACCACCGCATCGGCTTCCTGGTGGCTGACCAGGCCCATCAAGTAGACGTTGCCGTGCGCGGTGCTGATCTTGACGCGGCCGGGGTCGAAGCCGGGCAAATCGATGTGCAGCAGCGAAGTCTTCACGCGCGCAGTCAGCGAAGCATCGAGCGCCGAACGGCCCACCGATTGCAACGGCATCACGTCGATCAGGTTCACGACGCGTTGCACGCCTTCGTAGCCGGTGACATCGGCTTCGGCGCGCTGCTTCACTTCTTCGGTGCTGGCCTCGCCGATCATCAGCAGCACGCCGTTGTAAACGCTGGTGCCGATGTGCGCCCGGCCGCCGAGTTGCGGGTCGTTGTCGAGCGCCCGTTGTGCGGTGATCTGCACGTTGCGATCATTGAGCGCGCGATTGAAGCCGCGGCGCGGCGTGAAGACGCTGCAGGCGGCGAGCGCGAAGCACAGCGAAAGCAGGGTGGTCAGGACGATCGTCTTGCGCATGTCTGTATTCCCGATTTCAAAACGTTTCGAATGCCGCGCGTTGCCAATCGCAGCGCGGCGAGTCGGCATCGCCGTCGAACGCTACCACATCGAACCTGCACGGCATCGAAGCGAATCGCGGATGCGCCTGCAGGAAACCCTGCGCGGCGCGCACGAGTTTCTCGCGTTTGGCGGGGCCGACCGACGCCGCACCGCCGCCGAATCGTGCATGGCGCCGGTAGCGCACTTCCACGAACACCAGGGTGTCGCCGTCGCGCATCACCAGGTCGAGCTCTCCGAAGCGGGTGCGGTAGTTGCTTTCGACCCGTTTCAGCCCCGCGTGTTCCAGGCAATCCAGCGCGCGTTGCTCGAACCGGGCGCCGACCGCAACGGCGGTCATGGATCGGTCGGTAGCGGAACGTCCGCGGGTTGCGTTTCCAGCCCCGCCGCCACCGGCCGTGCGACGCCGCCCTGGAATTCCACCCAGATCGGCGTGCGCTGCACATGGCCGAAGGCATCCATCGTCAGTTGCCCCGAGGCGCCCGGTACGTAACTGCCGGGATGCGAACGCATCCATCCAAGATAGGGCACGAGCGCGTACGCGTCCATGCCGAATGCGAACAGGCGCGCCGCGGGACCGCCGGCCGTCACGAGTTGCGAAGCCAGTGTCGTGTGGTCGGGCAGCCCTGCCTGCGCGTCGTACAACCAGGGCTCGTCGCAGAAGCGCAGGCCATCGAGGTCGGCGTCGGCGGTGGGGTCCCCATCGCCCGAGTACACCATGGAAGTGGAAAACACCGGCAGCGTCGAACGCGCCAGCTTGAGTTGTGGCAGCAACAGGCGCGCCTGCGCCGGCCGCAGCAGCGCGACGATCCCGGTCTGCGAACCCGAACCGGCCAGCGCGGCCTGGATCTGCCCGGCGAAGTCCACGCTGGCTTGCTGCAGCACGATGTCATTGGCGACTTGGCCGCCCAGGCTTTCGAACTGCGACCTGAAGGCGTCGAAAGTGCGCGACGCGGTGTCATTAATGCCGCGGAACACGATCGTGGCGTGCAGCCCCAGCGTGACCAGGTGCGCGGCGAGTTGCGCGCCTTCGACCTCGGGCAGCAGCGCGAACTCATAGCTGCCGGCTGGTGTAGGCGTGCTGCCTTGCGGGTGGTTGAGGGCCAGCACCGGCACGGGAAGATCGGGTTGCGCGAAGATCGCGCCCACCGCGTCCCGGCCCAGGGGTCCCACGACCAGCGCGGCGCCATCAGCGACGGCCTGGTGATAGGCCGTGACGCTGCCGTCCGCCGTGCCGCCGGTGTCATAGACGCTGATCGTCGGGCGTCGTTCCCGCGTAACGGGCGTGTGGAAGTACGCCGTGAAAAATCCGTCGCGCACGGCCGCGCCGGCGACCGCCACCGGACCGGTTGCGGGCAGCAACAGCGCGACCTTGGCAGGCATCGCATACCCTGGCGGCGCCCCTGCGCCCTGCAATGTGCCGACCGGCTGGTTGGGTTGTGGCAGCACTCGCGCCGCCGCCGCGCCCGGACGCGCAATGGCTTTTTGCACCCAAGGCTTGACTGGATCGTCGTCGGCGAGCGACGGATAAATCCGCGCAAGCGGTTCGCGACCCATGCCCGCCAGGATTGCGACCGCCTGTTGTTGCTCGGGCGCCTGGGCCTCAGGCGACAGCAGTGCGGCGCGCTGGATCAGCGAGCGCGCGGCGGCAAGGCGGTCACCGTTGGCAAGCTGGGCGCGCGCCTGCAGGCCGAGTGCTTGTTGTCGCACGTCGGGCGGCGCGTCAGGTGGCACCGCGGCGAGTTGTTTCAGCGCAGCCTGGGCATCGCCGCGCTGCAACGCGGCGTCCGCGGCGCGCACGTGCTCGATCGCGGCGCGCGCGTGCGGTCCTTCGCCCGCCTGTTGCTGCGACGGTCCGAGCGTTGCACAACCCGCAAACAGCGCAAGCGCCACGAGCAGGACAGCGATGTGCGCGTGAAACCTGATCCTTAGCATGCCATTTCCATGCGCGCGTGGCGCGGCCTTTTCGGCGATGATAACGGATCGTGCCGCCGCATCAGGATCGAGGTCTGTTGACGCCACGCCAAGTGGCCGCGCCGGCCCGCAGGGCAAGGAAGAGTGAGGAAGATGTATGTCGATACATAGACGAACGATGACGCAGCCATG
>DAIUEL010000070.1:0-12248 GCA_036845145.1 Rhodanobacteraceae bacterium
GCGTCGATCTTGTGCAGGCGGTGCGCGAAGCGGCGGCGGATCGCGTCCTTGAACACGAAGCGGGACGCCAGCATCACCAGCGTGGCGCCGATCGCCGAACCGAACGACATCAGCACGGTGCCCTCCACCACCCCGAAGATCGCGCCCGCCGCCAGTGTCATCACGGTCAGCAACGGCAACGACAGCAACACTATCGCGATCAGCAAGCCGAGAAACCCGAACGCCAGCCGCCACGGATGCGTGGCCTGTTCCACCGCCAGCCACTCGCGGCTGCTTTGCAGCGTGGCGAAATCGAGATGGTGTTCCGCCCCTGAAAGAAAGAATGCGACCACCGCGCCCAATGCAATCAGCACCAGGATGCCGCGCAGCAACCATCGCCATTGTTCGCGGGACGACATGATTTCCAGCATGCGCGGGCACGCGTGAACGGTGCGTGCGACCCTTTACCGATGGCCTTCCTCCGTGCAGCATGGCGCGGACCCCGCGGAATTGCCCTTGTCCGATCACCCCGCCCTGCTGCACCGCCTTCGACGCGACCACCTGCTGCAGGCCTTGTTGCTGCTGACAGTCGTGCTGGCGGTTTTCGACCCGCGTGCGCCCCGGGAATACCTGCGCTGGCTCGACCTGCCGACGCTCGCCGGACTGTGCGGATTGCTGGTGCTGACGCAGGGCGTGCAGATGAGCGGGCACGTGCAACGCTTCGCCTTGCACCTGGTTGCACGGCTGCGCAGCGAGCGCGCACTGGCGTTCGTGCTGGTGCTGATTGCGGCTGCACTTGCGACGGTGCTGACCAACGACGTCGCACTGTTCCTGATCGTGCCGCTGACGCTGGCGATCGACCGCATCGCGAGCGTACCGCGCCAGCGACTGGTGATTTTCGAAGCGCTGGCGGTGAACGCGGGATCGACATTCAGCCCGATCGGCAATCCGCAGAACCTGCTGTTGTGGCAGCACTCGGGGCTGGATTTCTTGCGATACGTCGCGGCGCTGGCACCGGCTGGCGCGGTATTGCTGGGGGTGCTGCTGATCGCGTGCGGTCCTGCATTTCCATCGGTGCCCCTGCAGATCGACGAAAGTCGAGTGGAGCACGCGCCGCATCGGGATACGCCTTTGCTGGCGGGTTCGGTACTGCTGCTGGCGGCGATGGTGCTCGCACTGCAATGGGGATTCGCGGTGCCCGCAGCACTGGTCGTCATCGTGATCGGCGTGTTGTTTTTCCGACGCGTACTGGCAAGCGTCGACTGGCTGCTGCTGGTGACGTTCGCCGCAATGTTCGTGGGCCTTGGCCATCTCGCCGCGTTGCCGGTGGTGCAGTCGCACGTCGGCGCGCTGGCGTGGCACGATCCACGCGTCACCTACGCGGGTGGCATCGTCCTGTCCCAGCTCATCAGCAACGTGCCGGCGGCGGTAACGTTGCAGCACTATGCGCCGGATCTGACCCTGCTCGCGGCAGCGGTGAACGTCGGCGGATCAGGCTTGTTGATCGGATCGCTGGCCAACCTGATCGCATTGCGGCTGGACGGCAGCCGCGGCATCGGCTGGCGCTTCCACGCGTGGTCCGTTCCATATCTTGCGGCGACCGCCGTGCTCGTGGCGCTGGTGACATTGCGGCCGTAGGACGGATGGTTGGCCGGCTTCCCCGCATCAAACCCGATTGATCTGCCCTGCATGATTGCCGCGACACGCGCCGATCGATGGTCGTGATGGAGCGATTGCGCGTTCCGCGTTTCGCCGCCATTCCGGCTGAACCGCTACATCTGCCGGAACTGGTGGATGAAGGGGCGACTGACCACCAGCAAGTCCGGGCGTTGCCCCACGCGCAGTCGCAGGTGGCCGTCCAGGCCATGCTGGACGCTGGCGATCGCGTTGACATTGACCAGGGTCGAGCGGTGGATCTGCCAGAACTGGTCGGGATCGAGTTCCTTCAGCAGGTCGCGTATGGTCTTGCGGATCAAAAACTCCGCATTGCCGGTCACCATCTGCGTGTACTTGTAGTCGGCCTTGAAATACAGCACTTCCTCCACCGCCGTCAGGTACAACTCGCGGCCCCGGGATGCGGTGATCCAGCGCAGGTATTCGCGACCGCAATCGAGTCTCTGCAGCAGCGTACGCAAGGTTGCGTCCAGATCTGCCGGGGGCTCGTGCAGGCGCTGTTTCAGCCGCGCCACGGCGGTCGCCAGGCGCTCCCCGGAAAAGGGCTTCAGCAGATAATCCACCGCTCCCTGTTCGAAAGCGGCGACCGCGAATTCGTCGTAGGCGGTGATGAATACCACATGGCTGCGGCCGCTGGCGCGACGGGCCACTTCCAGCCCGCTCGCGCCCGGCATCCGGATGTCCAGGAACAGGATGTCCGGCTCGTGCTGCTGCATGGCGCGGATCGCGGCGTCGCCGTCGGGAGCCTCGGCACAGATGCGCAGTTCCGGCCAGGTCGAAGCCAACGCCTCGCGCACCTCGCTCCGCAGCAAGGGTTCGTCTTCGGCGATCAGCGCGGTGGGCGCGTTCATTGCGGAATCCCGATGGTGGTCCTGACATGAAAGCCGTCCCCTTGCAACCAGCGCTGGCGCACGAACCGCGCGCGTTCGCCGTACAGGGCCGCAAGTCGCACGCGCAGGGCTTCGATGCGGTCGTCGTCCCCGGCGGATGCACCCGCCGTGACGGCGGTCGCGCTGACCCGCAAGTACGATTGCGTGAGGTCGGCTTCGACGCGCAGGATGGCCATCGGCACAGCGCGACTGATCATGCCCTCGACCTCGTGGCGTATCGCGCACGGCAGGATCATGGCCGGGAAGGAGGCCGCGGCGGCGGCCGGCGGCAAGTCAGCTTCCAGCGCGACCGTGGCGTTGCGTGAATTGCGCAGGACATCCAGGTATGCACGCACGACACCGATTTCACCGCCCAGTGTCGAGAGGGCGACGTGTCCCTGCGGCATGGCCGCGCGAAGATAGACGATCAAGGCATCGAGCGCGTGCAGCGCGCGCGGGGCATCGACGACTTGCAGTTCCTCGATGCGCGCCAGCGTGTCGATCAGGAGTTCCGGCTCGACGCGTCCCTGCATGGTCTGCAGGCGCGCGTCGGCCAGGCGCCGACGCGCCGTCGCCTGTTCCTGTTGCACCGCATGCAGCCGGTTCTGCTGCAGTTGCAGGCGGCGCAACCAGGCATAGGTGAACAGCGCCACGCCACAAATGACGACACCGTCGACGACCTCGGTCAAGGTGCGAACGCGGTGCACGGTTCCCGGCTTGGCGTATGCGTCCATGGCCGTGGGAAGCGGAATCAGGTACTGGAAAAACCACGTGACCAGCAGGTTGACAAGCAACCCACCGAACAGCGCGCCCACTGCGTACGGCGTCCACCAGGGCCAGCGCCTGGGTACCACGCGATCCGCAATCGCGACCACCAGCAGCATACCCATTGCGATCATGGCGTTGTCGCAAAATGTCCAGGCATGCGCCTGCCACGACGCCTGCAGGTTCATGCGCAACCAGGTGAGTTCGTCCCAGGCATCAATCAGCAATGCGATCAGGTTGACCGCCAGGACTTGCCTCAAGGTGATCTGCCGCCAGCTGTCGAACAAGAAGCGCAACCAGCACGCAACCGTGCCAGTAAAGGCACCGGTGGCAGCGCGGGTGCGCACGGCGACGTTCATGCTGGCGCCTGCGTCCGGTACGGGAGGCTCAGGGTCGCAATGACACCGTGCGGCACGTTCCTGGCGAGGCGCAGTTGCGCCGCACCGCCGTACAAAAGGCCAAGCCGGGTACGCACGTTGGCAAGTCCGGTGCCGCCGCCCGAGCTTTGGCGGAAACCTGCCCCGTCGTCGCTGACGCGCAGTTCCAAACGGCCATCGACCACATGCACGGCAATGCGCACGGTTCCACCGCTGGGCAGCGGCGCCAGGCCATGCTTGATCGCATTTTCGACCAGTGTCATCAGCATCAACGGGGGCAGCATGCCGGCCACGGCGTCGGCATCGGCCTCGATGCGCCAGTCGAGGCGCGTCCCCATGCGCACGGCCTGGATCCGCAGATACGCCTCGGCCAGGTCCAGCGCCTTCGCGACCGGGATCTGCTGCGCGCTCAGGTTCGACCAAGACGTGCGCAGGTACTGGAGCAGGTGATGCAACATCTGGCGGCCGGCATCGGGCTCCGACTGCAGCAGCCGCCGTACGTTTGCCAGCGTGTTGAACAGGAAATGCGGCTCGATCTGCGCCTGCAGCGCCTGCAGGGTGGCCTCCGTACCCTGCCGCGCAAGGCGCTGCTGGGCGACCTCGCCTGCGTGCGCGGCATCGGCCAGCCGGCGTGAGCGTGCGTGGAGCACATAGATCGCCGCGAGCCCAAAACACAGCAGCGCACGTTCCATCCAGTAGCCGACGATTTCCTCGGGGCCGGCTTTCGTGAAACTGCCAGCCCAGGGCGCCAGCCAGCCGAGTATCACGCGCAAACCCACCCCGAGCAGCGTGGCAAGGAGCACCGCGCCTGTCAGCACCGCGTTACGCGGCCACGGAGCCATCCCGGCGGTGCGTTGTTCCACCAGCACAACGACAGGCAGCACCGGCAACGCGACCACCAGGTTGACCAGCCACGCCACCGCCAGCAGCTTGGGCAACGCCATGGGCAGCGTTCCCTCGGCGTAGAAAGCGGCGACCGGTCGCATCGCAAGACCCAGCGCGAACAGGCACACCCATCCGCCCCAACGCACGACTTCACTGAAACTGCCACGCGTGTGGAGGGCCGGAGCGCGACCCGTACCCGGGGGCCGCAGGGCATCAATCGCCCGCGTCTCGCGACGTCCGGCAGACCACGCGTCACCAGCTGGTGCCTTCGCGCTCATGGTTTACGGTCGCGCCCGCGATCCGGAAATCCAAAAAAGCCCGCATTCGCCGAAGCATCTCGGCACACCCTTTGTAGACCCCTTGCGAATCGCTGGCAACCGGACATGCAACGGCACTCCGACGTGATCGCAGGCATGCCACGCGCCGCGACCACCGCCGTGGCGGGATGGCTGCGGAATCCTGGCCCAACCCACCGCAAGACGGGCGCGTGCCCCGCGCGGTTGCACCACGGCCGCATCGGCGGATCGGCCGCCTGCAGGCCGGGCTCCGGCACCACACGCCCCTGTACCCGGGGCGTGTGGCAAGGCCCGGTGGCGGCGGTTCACTTGATGACGACGTGCACGCCCGCCGCGGCCCGCGCCGCGACATATTCCTGCAAGGCCGATTCATAGCGCTGGTGCAGGAGTTCGATGCCACCCGTCAGATTCTCCGGATAGTTCGTTCGTGCTCCGAACAACATCCCGATTTCGCGCTGCGAGAAATTCGCGCGGATCCATTGATGGAAGCTCTCGCAGGCAGTCGCGTCGGAAGGCGGTTCGCAGCTCAGGCTGGGGGCGGCTGAAACCTGTACCGGCGGAAGATCCCGCTGACTGCCGGCCACGGCGGATCCGGCAAAACCGGCCAGGATGATTGCAAGGGAGATGGCATTCAGTTTCATGGTGATGACCCTCGAAGTTGTGCAGCCGTTTCTTCACGAATGGCGTGCACGGCAGGCAAAAGCGCCTGGGTGTCGGCACCGCATGCGGGTCGGGGAAAAGCGTTCCGCGCCCGCACGATCGTGCCGTGACGCAACCTAGCGAAGGTCACGCCCGGCGATAACCCGGCGTGCGACGAAGCGCAGGACGAGGGGAACGGAATGCAGGAAACGCAGCGTCGAGCCCGGCCGGCTCGGCGTCCAGGCCGCCTGCTTTCATGCCTTGTCACCGCGTCGCCGGTGGCGATGCGCCATGCGCGCCGGGTCGGGGCTTCATCCGGCGAAGCCCAACACACAGCCCGCGGCGTCGGGTTCGCATGGAATGCCCGCCCACGCCGCGTCGCCCATCGTGCGTGGAGCGCGCCGTCCCACGGCAGCGGGACACACGCTGCGATGTTTGCGGGCTGCAGCCGCAGCAGCCCTGGAGCATCCGGATGGCCCTTCGACAGCGGCAATCACCCTGGACGCGCCGGAACTGCCATCGTCGCGCGCCCTCCGGCCGCAGGCCGGCCACCCATGCAGGGCGGCCGGCGCCGTACCGCCGCCAGCCCGCCGCCGCGCGTTACTTCACCGGCACCATCAGGTGCTGGTATGGCGTTCCCGCCCACATCACGTACGGCGCCTGCGTATTCGGATCAGCGCCCTTCGGATACATGTCGTAGAAGCCCGGTTCGGCACCCACGACCATCACGTGCGCGCCGGTCTTGACCCAGTGATTGCCCGCCTCGGGTTTGGTCGCATACGGGTCGGTGTTGCTGGCATCGGTGCCGCCCTGGAGCATGTACATGAAACCGGTCTTGCCGCTCGGCGGGGTCTTGTGGCCTACCCATGCGCCCGCCCACTCGAACGCGTTCTTGTCCATGCACATCGGGTCGGGTCCCGGCGTTCCCGGGGAGTCGGGCATGCAAGTCCAGCCGTTGTGGCCTTCGCGCAAGGTGCGCATCTTGCCGTCCGCGGTCATCACCACAATGGTGGCGTCCTTCGCCACGGCCGCCGGCGCGGCGCGCTGGGCGCTGGCGATCAACTGCGCGTCGCTGGGGGCGCTGGTTTTTGCTGTGGTCGTCTGCGTCGTGGCCGCCATGGCCATTGCGAGGGCCAGGACACCGTACCGGCCCATTGAACCTGTCGTGTTCATACCTGCCTCCGAGGAACGATTGGGATCGAACGCCCGGTAGCGAGCCCGCACGACGATGTGCGGCGTCGACCGGGGCGACCACTCTACTCCGGTCGAGGTGGGCCTACATGTGCCGGAAAATACCCGCGGAAAAGGTCTGCCGACCGTCAAGCGACAGCGCTCAGTGCGAAGCTTCGTGCAATACGCGCTGATCGATTTTCCCGATGGTGCGCACACCACACAACACCATCGTCAAGTCGAGTTCGCGGCGAATCAATTCCAGCGCCATCGAGACGCCGGTGCCCCCCAGCGCGCCGAGACCGTACACGTAGGCGCGACCAATCATGACCGCACGCGCGCCCAGCGCGATGGCCTTCAAGACGTCCTGGCCCGAGCGCACGCCACCATCCATCCACACCTCGCAATCGCGACCGACACGCGACGCGATCTCCGGCAATACGCTGATCGACGACGGCGCGCCATCGAGCTGGCGCCCGCCATGGTTGGACACGACGATCGCATCCGCGCCGCACTCCACCGCGCGGCGCGCATCATCGGGGTCGAGCACGCCCTTCAGGATCAACTTGCCGCCCCAACGGTTCTTGATCCACTCGACGTCGTTCCAGTTCAAGCCGCGGTCGAACTGTTCGGCCGTCCAGGCCGCCAGCGAGGACATGTCGCTGACGCCTTCGACATGACCGGCGATGTTGCCGAATTGGTGCCGCCGCGTGCGCGCCATCCGCAAGCACCAGCGCGGGTGCAGCGCGAGGTTCGCGAGATTCCTCGGCGTCGGCTTGGGCGGCGTCGAAAGCCCGTTCTTGATGTCGCGGTGCCGCTGGCCCATTACCTGCAGGTCCAGCGTCAACACCAGTGCGGAACAGCCGGCCGCCTTCGCGCGGTCGATCAGGCGTTCGATGAAGGCGTGGTCGCGCATCACGTACAACTGGAACCAGAACGGCCGTTTCACGAACGCGGCCACGTCCTCGATCGAACACACGCTCATGGTCGACAGCGTGAACGGCACGCCGAAATCCAGCGCCGCTTTCGCGGCCAGCATTTCGCCGTCGGCGTGCTGCATGCCGCACAGGCCGACCGGCGCCAGCGCCACCGGCAATGCGACTTCCTGGCCGAGCATCATCGTCGTCGTGGTGCCGCCTTCGACGCCCACCGCGACGCGCTGGTGCAACGGGATGCGCGCGAGGTCTTCGAGGTTGCGGCGCAGCGTGGTTTCGGTCCACGAACCCGACTCGCAGTAATCCACGAACATCCGCGGCACGCGCTTCAGGTAAAGCTGCCGCAGGTCTTCGATGCAGGTTATCGGCGCCATTCGTCCATCCTCCCGTTGCGCGCCAGCCAATACGGGTCGTGCTCGTCCGGATCGGGGCGTTCCGCCCAGCGCTTGTACACCCACTGGTATTGCGGAAACGCAAGCTCGACGCACTGCTCGACGCCGCGATTGAGCGCGGTGCAGGCGGTGCGCAGATCGGCATCGGCGATACCGGCGGGCGCGGGCAGGATGCGGATGCGGAATCCCGCGCCACGTGCCAGGCGTTCGGCGAACGCGAACAGCACCGTCGCACCGGTGCGCCGCGCGATGCGCGGCAGCAGCACCATCGTGTTGGCGTCCAACCCGAAGAATGGCGCGAACTGCCCCTCGCCACGCTTGGGCTGCTGGTCGGGAAGGATGCCCACCACGCCGCCCGCGGCGAGCCGCTTGTAAAGCGCGCGTACGCCGGCGCCATCGGCACGCACCTGTTCGGGCTGGAGGTCGCCGCGCGCGCGCACCAGCATCGCTTCCCAGGCGCGATTGCGCGGCGGCGCGTACAGGATCGCGATGGACGTGCGCGCGCAAAGCCAGTAGTTCAGCAATTCCCAGCAGCCGAGATGCGGCGCGGCGATGATCAAGCCGCGCCCGGATCGCAGTGCCGCATCGAAATGCTGCAGGCTGTCGACTTCACGCACCAGCTTCAACGCGCGGCGTGCGCCGCGCCCCCATACGGCCGCCATCTCGGTGACCGCATGGCCGGTTTCCAAGAGGCACTCGCGCACCCATGCGTCGCGCGCTGCATCATCCAGTTCCGGATGCACGATCCGCATGTTCACTTCGGTGTGCACGCGCTCGCGCGCGCGACGGCGCCACCACAACGGCCGTCCCATCGCGCTGCCGATCGCATACAACACCGGCAGCGGCAGCACGCCCAGCGCGCGCAACGTCCACCAAGTCAAGGCGACATACCACCTCATGTCCGCACACCGGTCGCGATGTAGACGTCGTCCGACAGACCGCTGCCGGCGCGCGCCTTGAAGCGCTTGTAGTTCCATTGATATTGCGCAAACGCATCGCGCACGCAGGCCTCGACCGCGGCATTCATCGCGCTGCACGCCGTCACCAGGTCGGGATCTGACAGCGCCGGGGACGGTTGGCGAAAGTGCACCCGGAAACCTTCCGGCAGCCGCTCGACGAACAGCATCAGCACGGTCGCGCCGGTGCGCTGAGCGAGGCGCGGCAGCAGGGTCATCGTGAGCGCTGCGACGCCAAAAAACGGTGCGACGACGCCGCCCGCGCGCGGCACATGGTCGGGCATGATCGATACCACGCCGCCTTGGCGGAGATGGCGCAACACCCGTCGCACGCCGGAATCATCGATCGCAAACTGGATGCTGGCGCCGCCCTCGCGCAAGCGGCGCAGCAGCAGTTCGGCCTGGGGATAGCGCGGCTGCGTGTAGAACGTCGCGAACGGCGTGCGCGCGCCCACCCAGTAATTGGCAACTTCCCAACTGCCGAGATGTGGCGCGCACAGGATCAATCCGCGCCTGGCGGCGAGCGCCGCATCGAACAGATCCTGCCCGCACGCCTCGCGCACGTTGGCAAGCGTGCGACGCGGATTCGTCCAGATACCGAACGCCTCGACCAGCGAGATGCCGGTCTGGCGCACGCATTCGCGCGCCAGCGCGTTGCGTGCACCCGCGTCGAGATCGCGTCGCACCAGCGCGAGGTTCGCCTCGACGATCCGCCGCTTGCGACTGCGGGTCGTCCAGAACAGCCAGCCCAGCGCCGCACCCAGTGCGCGGAACATGCCCATCGGCAGGCGGGCCGCCAACCACATCAGCCCATAAACGAGTTTGGTGTACCAACGCATCGCGGGAGTTTAGCGAAGAGCCGGGAATCGGAAATGGGGAATGGGGAATGGAAATCGCAGTTCGAGGCACTATGCTTTTCCGATTCCCCATTTCCGATTCCCGATTCGCGTGATCGCCCTCCTCCAACGCGTCACCTCCGCATTCGTCACGGTCGACGGGGAAACCGTCGGCGCGATCGACGCGGGCCTGCTGGTGCTGGTGGCGGTCGAGCCCGGTGACGGCGAGCGACAGACCCGGCGCATGTGCGAGCGGCTGCTCGGCTACCGGGTTTTCTCCGACGATGCCGGCCGCATGAACCTTGCCCTGGCCGACACCGGCGGCGGACTGCTGCTGGTGCCGCAGTTCACACTGGCCGCGGACACCCGCAAGGGCATGCGGCCCAGCTTCACGACGGCCGCGCCGCCCGAACAAGCCCGGCGCTGGTTCGACCGGCTGGTGGAACTGGCGCACGCCACGCACCGCAGGGTTGCAACCGGTCGTTTCGGTGCCCATATGCAGGTGCAACTGGTCAACGACGGCCCCGTGAGTTTCATTTTGCGGATTCAGGGAAACTCCTGACTCTGCGCATCATCCCGGCAAAGGCCGGGATCCCGTGACTTTCGCGCAATGTGCTGAACCGCAAATTCGCTGGGTCCCGTATGGGATGGACCCGAGGTCCTCGATGGGTGGCGTCTTGACCGACACAATCCCGGATTCCGGGTCACGCAGGCCGTTCTGGTGCCCCATGGACGAACCGGTGCCCGGCCGCCGAGTGCGTTCCTCCGAGTCCGTGATCAGGGACGATCGCAATAACGGCGCCGCTTGGGCCGATTCTTGCATGCCGAACCCGGCCTAGTCGATTGACCCATCACGCATTTTCGGCCTTGATCCATGGCCGGAATACCTCCATTTTGCTATACTGAGCGGTCTTGTCGCGCCTGAAATCCCTATGGAAAACCTCCCCTCGCAGCAATCCGAAATCAAGCAGCTGATCACCAAGGGCCGTGAGCAGGGTTACCTGACTTACGCCGAGGTCAACGATCACCTGCCCGACGACATCGTCGATCCGGAACAGATCGAAGACATCATCGGCATGATCAACGGCATGGGCATCGAGGTGCACGAAATCGCACCCGATACCGACATGATCAGCGCCGAAGGTCCGGTCGGCGGCGAGGACGACGAAACCGCGACCGAGGAAGCCGTCGCCCTGCTGTCCGCGGTTGATGCCGAAGTCGGCCGCACCACCGATCCGGTGCGCATGTACATGCGCGAAATGGGCACGGTGGAACTGCTGACCCGCGAGGGCGAAATCGCGATCGCGAAGCGCATCGAGGAAGGCCTCACCCAGGTGCAGACCGCGCTGTCCAGCTTCCCGTGGGCGATCGGCCTGCTGCTCGAAGAATACGACCTGCACCTCGACGGCAAGCGCCGCATGAGCGAGATCCTGGCCGGCTTCGCCGATCAGGAAATCCCGGCGGAGGAATTCGGCGTGTCGCAGCCGGAGTCGCAGTCCGCGTCCAGCGACAGCGATGACGACGCCGATGGCGACGAAGACGAGGACGACGATTCCTCGGGCGACGAGGAATCGTCCGGCCCCAGCGGTCCCGATCCGGTCGAGGTCGGGCGCCGCATGGACGTGCTGCGCGAGTTGTACGGCAAATTCCAGAAGACCGCCGACAAGTACGGCGTCGTCGACAAGAAGTCGCAGAAGCTGCGCGAAAAAATGGGCGAAGAGTTCCTGAAGCTCAAGCTTCCGTCCGCGCTGATTGACAGCTTCGTGCGCAAGCTGCGCGAAGTGGTGGCGGCGATCCGCCAGCACGAACGCGTGATCATGGACGTGTGCGTGCGCCAGGCGCACATGCCGCGCAGGGAATTCATCGAACTGTTCCCGTCCAACGAAACCAATCTCGAATGGACGGCCGAACTGGCTCGCAAGCGCCAGAAATGGGTGCCGGCGATCAAGACCCACCGCGACGACATCCTGCTGGAACAGCAGAAGCTCACCGAGATCGAGCGCGCGCTGTACCTGCCGCTCACCGACATCAAGGAAATCAACCGCGCGATGTCGATCGGCGAGGCCAAGGCCCGCCGCGCCAAGAAGGAAATGGTCGAGGCCAACCTGCGCCTGGTGATCTCGATCGCCAAGAAGTACACCAACCGCGGCCTGCAGTTCCTGGACCTGATCCAGGAAGGCAACATCGGCCTGATGAAGGCCGTGGACAAGTTCGAATACCGCCGCGGCTACAAGTTCTCGACCTACGCGACGTGGTGGATCCGCCAGGCGATCACGCGCTCGATCGCCGACCAGGCGCGCACCATCCGCATCCCGGTGCACATGATCGAGACCATCAACAAGCTGAACCGCATTTCGCGCCAGATGCTGCAGTTGTACGGTCGCGAGCCGACGCCGGAAGAACTGGCGGTCGCGATGGAAATGCCCGAGGACAAGATCCGCAAGGTGCTGAAGATCGCCAAGGAACCGATCTCGA
>DAIUEL010000071.1:0-9536 GCA_036845145.1 Rhodanobacteraceae bacterium
AAATAAAAAAATGCGAAGGCAAGCTCGGCAACGCGAACTTCGTCGATCACGCGCCGGCAGCAGTGGTCGAACAGGAACGCAACCGTCTGGCCGACTGGAATACGCAAGCGACCGCCTTGCGTGAACAGGCCTCGCGCCTCGGCTGATCCCGTCGCTGAAAGCGCGAGCTTGGACACGTACCGAATCCGATCGAAGCTGGTATTGCTTTTCTTTATCCGCTTTGACCAGAACTTGTCCGTGTCAAAAAAGCTGTTGTCTATTCCAGCGCACCGACTTCCTCGGGAAACAGCACGTCGATGAAACCGAATTTCGAGAAGTCGGTGATACGCGAGGGATACAGCCGCCCGATCAGATGATCGCATTCGTGCTGCACCACCCGCGCATGGAAGCCTTCGGCAGTGCGGTCGATCGGCGTGCCGCTCGGGTCCAGGCCCTGATAGCGGATCATGCTGTGGCGGCTCACCACGCCGCGCAGGCCCGGCACCGAAAGGCAGCCTTCCCAGCCTTCCTCCATGTCGCGCGACAGCGGCGTGATCAGCGGATTCAGCAGGATCGTGCGCGGCACTTCCGGCTCGCCCGGATAACGATCGGAATGCTCGAAGCCGAACACCACCAATTGCAAATCCACGCCGATCTGCGGCGCTGCGAGGCCCACGCCGTCAGCCGCCTGCATGGTTTCGAACATGTCGGTGATCAGGTCGTTCAGTTCGGCGGTGCCGAACATCGTCGCCGGCACCGGCGGCGCCACGCGCAACAAGCGCGGGTCGCCCATTTTCAGGATTTCGCGGATCATGCTCGCTTCCGATGCAATGTCATGGGCGCGACGCGGCGCAGTGCAAGCAGCGGTGCCGTGGCAAGGAAATGCGCCGCGATACCGCACGCGACCAGCGCGCGCGTCAGCGGCTTGCGGGCAGCCGGATCGAATTTACGGAACCAGCGCCACATGCCGCGATGCTTATGGTAACTGACGAACACCGGGCGATGCGCGCTGGATCCGCCCTTGGCGTGGCGCACGCGCACGTTGCCGGCCAGCAGCACCTTGTAGCCCGCATCGCGCGCGCGCCGGCACAGATCCAGATCCTCGCAATGCAGGAAGTAACCTTCGTCGAATCCGCCCACCTGCTCGAATGCCGCGCGCGGCAACAGCATCAGCGCGCCGGAAACGTTTTCGGTCTCGATCACGGCATCGGGCATCGGACCGGATACGTCGACGCCTTCGTATCTGGACGCGTCCCGCTTCACGCGGCCAGTCATCTCGTTCAACGAACGCCGCAGCAACGGATCGCGACGCCGGGATGCCGGGTCGGGTGTGCCGTCCGCGTCGCACGGCACCGCACCGATCACCCCCGCGTCGGGATGCATGCGCTGCACGTCCAGCATGCGCGACAAGGTTTCCGGTTCGAGCATGCAGTCGGGATTCAACACCAGCAAGGCCTCGCCGCCAGCCTGTCGCGCGCCCACGTTCACCGCGGGGCCGAATCCGAGATTGGCGTGGTTGTAGACGACGCGCACGCGCTCGTCGCGTTCGTATGCCCGTGCCAGCGCCTGCGGCACGCCATCGCGCGAACCGTTGTCGACAAGGACCAGTTCGACCGGCGCGTTCGACGCCAGCGCACGCATGACGCATTCGCGCAACGTGACGCCACTGTCGGCGGCGACGATGATGATGGAGGTCAACCCGGGCACCCGCGCAGTCTAGCGATAACCGCGCGCCCGGAACGCGCGGTGGACCCGGCTTGCGCGCCACCGCCGTCAGGGGTGTCCGTTGCCGATGCCGCGCGCGGAACGACCCAGGCGCATTGCATGCCCGTTTTTCAACGCGCGATGGCGCATCCGCACTAAGGCCGCACCACCAGCAATCCCCCGATATGCAAGCTGTCCGCGATGGAGGTGCGCAGGCGATCGGCCGCGTCGTGGCTCACCACCGGACCAGCGTACACGCGCCAGCGCACGCCCTCGGTTTCGGTCACGTTCCTGACATAGCCGGTGTAGCCGAGCTGCTGCAGGCGCGCGCGCAGGCGTTCGGCGTCGCTGCCGTTCGTGAAGGAGGCAACCTGTACCGACCATTCGCCCGCGGGCACAGGCGCGGCGGGGTTGCCCGCGGATTCGCCGGCCACGGGCGCGGTTGACGTGCTTGACGACGGAATGGGTTCGATCGATGCCGGCTCGCTTTCGGTTGCCGAAGTGGGCGCCGCACCACCACTTGGCAGGATCGGCTTCAGCGATTCGAACTGCGTCTGGTATTCGTCGGTGACGCGGCGCGCATCCTCGGGGTTGCGGATGATGCGCGGCGTGATCAGCACGATCAGCTCGGTGCGGCTGCGGTTCCGGTCGGTGGTGCCGAACAGGCGACCGAACACGGGGATGCGGCTGAGGAACGGCACGCCGCTGTCCTGGGTGGTGTCGGTCTGCTGGATCAAACCGCCCAGCAGCACCGTCTGCCCACTCTGCACCGCCACTTCGGTGCTGAGCGCCCTATTGGTGATGGTGTAGTTTCCGAACTTGTCCTGGGTGGTCGGCTTGCTGACGACCTGCTGGATGTCCATGTACACCAATCCACCGGGGCTGACCCGCGGGACCACGTCCAGCAACACGCCGGTATCGATGTATTGCACCTGGCCCGCGTTGAAAGCATCCGTCGCCGAACCCGTACCCACGCCCGGCACGAGATAGGTCTGCACCACCGGAATTTTTTCGCCCACCTTGAAGGTGGTTTCCTGGTTGTTGAGCACCACCGTGGAAGGCGCCGACAGGATCTTGGCATCACCGCTCGATTCCAGCGCCCTCAGCGCGAACTGCAGATCGTTGCCCGCGAACGAATAGAACAGCGCATCCGACGTCGAGTACTGGACGCCACCCAGGCCCGCTGCCCCCTGGTGGCGATGGAACGACTGGTTGGTGTTGGGCGGCGAACCCGGCTGGGTGCCGATCAGGCCGCCGAGGTAGTACTGCACGCCGAACTGGAATTCGCCGGTCAGGCTGACTTCCAGCACCCGTGTTTCGATCTGCACCTGCAGCGGCTTCTCGTCCAGCCGATCGATCACCGGCAACAATTTTTCCCATTGCCCCGGCGTGGCGCGGATCAGCAACTGGTTGTTCTCGTTGACCGCCGCAATGCGCACGCCTTCGCTGGTGGTGAACGCGAAGGTGTCCTGCCCCGCGCGCTGGCCGCGGCGCATCTGGGTCGCGCCCGTGATTCCGCCCGTACCGGAACCGAACTCGTCACCGCCGTTGCTGCCGAAATTGCCGGAGAAGCTGCTGTTGTCCGGTGAGAAGCTGCCGAAGCCCTGCTGCGCGCCAAGGCTGCCGGCCGCGGATTGTTCCAGCGGCGAGAACCCCGGCGCGACCGCGCCCACCGGGTTCTGCTGGTTGCCGGTGCCGTTGCCGAACAATTCGTTCAAGTGCCGCGCAAGATCCGACGCCTTTACGTCGAGCACGTTGTAGACGTACAACCCCGAGGCGTTGCCCGCGCCGTTGTCGATGGTGGTGACGAGCTTGCGCACTTCGTCGAGATACGACGGCTGGGGCGTGATCACCACCAGCGAGTTGCTGTGCTTCAGCGGGATCAGCCGCACCATGCTGGAGAGGTTTTCCGAACGTGGCGGCGCGACCAGGTTCGTGACGTCGCCGTTGGTCGCCGCCGCCGCGGCCGCGGCCGAACCGCCGGCCTGTTCCGTGAACAGCGTCTGCAGTTGCGTGACCAGGTCATCGGCCTGCACGTGCTGCAGTGGAATCACCGCCACCGACATGCCACGCAGCCAATCCACGTCGAAGGTGCGAACGATGCGCTGGTAGTTCGCGAGTTCGTCGGACGTGCCGCCCATCACCAGCAGGTTGCGCACCGGATCGACCAGCAGGAACGCCTTCGGATCGGCGAATGGCTTCAGCAGCTTCTGCATCGCTTCCGCGGACACGTAGTGCAGCGGAAACAACTGCGCCGCGTAGCCGGCGCCGGGCGATACCGCACCCAGCCCCGGCACGAGGTTGCCGGGCGCAGCCTGTTCCACCGGCACCACCATGTAGCCGCCGTTTTGCTGAACCAGCGCATTGCCGGTCCACGACAGCAGCATCTGCAGGATCGGCAGCACCTCGGCTTCGGTGACCGGCTGCGAGGTCGCGAAGGTCACGGTGCCCTTGACGTTCGGCGAAATCGAATAATTCGCGTGCAGCACGTCGCCCAGGATTGCCTTGACCGCAGCCTGCACCGGCTGGTTGTCGAAGTTGAAGGTGATGGTGCCGCCTTCGTTGGCGGCGCGCCCGGGCGTGCCGTGGGTCGGCGCGTTGATGAAGACGCCGGTGCCGTAGTGGTTTTCCGGCGCGGCCGCGCTCGCGAGATTCTGGTTCTGCTGTTCCGTGCCGACGTTCAGCGGCTGCGGCACCGGCTTGTGGGTGCCGGCAATGGCTTCCCGCTGCAGGCTGTAGTCGTTGTCCTGGCGCACCTGCGGCGCGCAGCCCGCCAGCAGCGCGGCAGCGAACACGATTCCCGGCACGGCTAGCTTTTTGTACACGTCATTCCACTCCACGACCGGTCTGCCTCGCGCGATGGCGCCATGCATGCGTCATTCGCCGCCATCCCGGCGCGCGGCCCTGCGCCGTTGCGCGTCGATGCGCGCCTTCAACGCCCGGGCGCGCGCCGCGGCAGACTGCGCACCGGCCGTCAGCGTCGGCGACCGATTCACGGGCTGCCCGCCCGAATCCTGTATTTCGCGGCGGGTGACCATAGCAGATGCGCCGCTTCCCGCGCTCATGGGAACGGGTTCACCCTGCTCCCCCTGCTGCTCGTCCGGATTGGGAAAGCCATTCGCCGGCGCGCCGGATTCCGGCGTCGGGCCGGGCACCAGTTGCAGTTCCTGGCGCGAGCCCGACACCTCGATCACCGCGCTGCGCGGGTGCAGTTCGACCAATATCGGGCCCTCGTGGGACGGCTGCCCCTCGACCGCACGGTAATCCTTGCCGTTGGTTCGATCGTGCAGGATCGCCATCTTGAGTTGCGGCAGGATGATCACGCCGGTCAACTGCAGGTCGCTGCTGGAAGCGCCCTCGCCGGCCGCGGCGGGCGCGGGCGTGCGGGTGGGGCTGAACAAGGGGCGTTGCCAGACTTCCGCATACCGGTCCAGCGGCGGCACCGCCGGCGCCGGCGTGGTGGCGCCGACCGGTGGCAGGCGCGCAGGCGCCGCATTGTCGTTCCATGTCGCGCCCTCGCCGAAGCCCGCCCACAAGGCGATCAGCAGCAGCACCAGGACGGCGGCGACGGTCCCGAACGCGGGCGTCAGCCTGCGGCGGTCGGCGGCGTTCATGGCGAGGCGGGTCTCATGTACCCGGACAAGGTCAGTTGCGCCTGCAGCCGGCCGCTGGGCGAGCGCGCCACCGCCAGGTTGTCCACGAACAGGTAAGGCAGGCCACGATCGAAATCGTGCAGCACCGCCGCCAGCGGCTGCATGCCGCAATCGAGCGTGATGCTGACGCTGACCCGCCGGAACGGCTCGTTGCCGGTGTCCTGTTCAATCGGCATCTTGGACGGCATGCTGCAGCCGGAATCCTCGTGCGCGTGCGCCGCGACCACGTCGGTGGCGCGCTGGATCAGGTTCGCGGCCGCGGCGCTGGGATCGTTCGCGGACAAAAAAGCATCCACCGACGCGCCGCCTTGTTCCAGCTTGGCGACGCGTTTTTGCAATTCGGGCTGCTCGGCAATCGCGGCCGCGTATTTGGCGTGGAGGTCCTGCAGGTCGTGCATCTGCCCGTCCACTTGCAACAGCGGCGCGACGAACCACCAGTGCAGCAGCACGAAATACGCGATCGCCAGCGCGACCAACGCCAGACCGATCGCGGCGAGCCGCGACTGCGCCGGCGACAGCCGCGGCGCGATGCGACTTTTCACGTCACTGGCCATCGGCGGCACCCTGCTGGCGCACCCGCGCGACCATCTCGAAACGTTCCTTGCCGGTCGCGGGATCGGGTTGGATCACGCCCTGCAGCTTGGGTTCCTGCAACAGTTTCGAACTGCCGAGGGTGTCGACCAGCGCCGCCGCCTTGGCCGCTTCGCCCTTGATGTCGAGCCCGCCCGAATCATCCAGCGTCAGCACGTCCAGCCACGCCGTGGCGGGCAGGCGCCGGGTCAGGTCGTCCAGCACGGCCAGCGCGGACGGGTTTTCCGACTTGCGCTTCACCAGGAACTTCGAGGCCGCCAGTGCACCGGTGAGTTGCGCGCGCAGTTGTTCCGATTGCGTGGCCCGGGCGCGCATTGCCTGCACTTCGTCCTGCATTTCGGCCAGCGCCACGCGGCGATTGGCGAGCCACTGCGACAACACCAGCGCCACCAGCAACATGCAGGTCAAACCCAGGATGAAGTTGGCGCGGCCGCGGCGATCGATGTGGCGCGGCCGTTGCCCGGGCGGCATCAGGTCGATGCCGGCCAGCGAGCCACCGGCGGTCTGCACGTCGACCGCATCGGGATGCGCGCCGATCGCGTTGAAGCGTTCCAGCAAGGGGTCGATCTCCGTCCTGGGCGCGGCGTACAGATCCAGCACCACCTGTCCCGCCGGTGCCGCATCGGCACTGACGCTGACGTCGTAATACACCTGCTCGGGCTTGAAGGGCGTCTGGCGGTCCAGCTCGTAACCCACCACCCGACGCGGATCGGCGGCCGCCGCGGCCGGCATCATCAGGCGCCGGTGCAGCACCTGGGAGGCCGGCACCACCAGCAGCAGGCAGCGGTCATCCGGATCGATCCCGGCGCAAGCCCGCGCGAACTCCGTGCGCTGGACGTCCACCGGCAGTTCGGGACCGATCGTCGCCAGCATGGCGCCGGTACGTGCGCGCCGGATCGTTGCGTTGCCGGCCGCCTCGCCCAGCCACAACACATCCGGCCCGCGGCGCACCCACGCGCGCAGGCCCGCCGGCAGCATCGCCGTCAATTCACCACCCCACCAGCGCAGGAAGCCCGGCAATGGCGAACGCCGCCACGCCAGTTTCGCGCGTTCGAGGTTTTGTGCGCCTGCTGTCGCCATTGCCGCCCCGCCAGGGGCGCGTGGAATCAATCCACGCGCCAGTCCAATACTTTGTACGGGCGTGCCCGGGTGCCCGTCAACGCCAAGCGTAGCGTGACATCCAGGCCCACGCGCGTTCCATCCGGCATCGTGGCGGTACTGAACACGCGCTCGACCACGCCGCCGTAGCCGGCGACCAGCGGGCCGTTGACCACCGCCCCCAGGGCGCGGCCGTTGCCCGCGCCGCGTTGCGCCGGGCGGCTGCGGCGTTGCGCGACCAGCGTCTTCGCCTGGTCGGACCCGAGGCCGTGCAATGCGGCCAAGGGCAGCGGCGGCGCGTATGAAGCGTCCGGGAAATTGCGCCCGGAAAACACCGTCACAGCTTGTTCGACCTTGGCGAACAGGTCGGTCGTCACGCCCGGCAGGCGCGCCAGTTGCTCGATGGCGCGGAACGGACCGTGCGGCTGGGCGGCATCGGCCCGCGCCGGCAATGGCTGGCGTGGCGAATCGCCTCGCCAGGCGGCCAGCGTGTTGGCGAACTGGTCGGCGCGCGCGCGATCCACGCCCGCCGCCGCGAACAGATCACCCAGCAAATCCGGTGGGGCGGCATTGAGATCGACCAACCCGCTCACGTCCACCACCTGCACGCGCACCTTCGCGCCGCCGAATTCGAAGTCGTACGGTCGGCCGTCCGGCACCCACTGGTCGCGCAGGTCGGGTGCGCGCAAACCAGCGACCGCGTGCGCAAGCCCGGCTTCGGCAGCGAGTTCGGCACGGACGCGCTCGGCGCCGTACAGCGCGGCCTGGCTTTGGCTGCGCGAGGCGGCCGCGACGCCGACCAACAGCGCGGCCAGCAACACCGTCACCCACAGCACCAGCAGCAGCGCGGTGCCGCGCTGACGCGGGATCATGGCGCGCCCCCCGGTTGTGCGCCGAAACCTTCGCCTGCGCGCAAGGGAATCACCATCTCGGGGAACGGCACCTGCGCGCGCCACGCGGGGTCGAGATGGATGCGCACCGCCAGCGGCAAGCCGTTCACCGCCTGCCAGTCGTCGCGCCACGCGGCGGGCTTGCCGAAGGCCGCCGCCGCGAGATATTGGAATCGTCCGCCCCGCAAATCCGGGAGCAGGAGACGCGTCACCGCATTGCCGGTTTGCAGCGCATCGCCCGCGTAAGGCTGGTAGACGAGCTGGAGCGAAGCGCCGCCCGGGGCATCCCGGGTCAGACGGATGGTTTGCACGTACAACCCGGCGTGTCCCGATTGCATGGGCAAGGGCCCGACATAACGCATCGACGTCGCATCGCCTTCGAACATCCGCGCACGCGCGTCGCCCTCGGCCAGGTACGGCTGCAGTTGCGCCGCGGACACGTAGCGGCGCAGGAATTGTTGCGCGGTGCGCACGCTTTCACTGCGCGCCATCACCGCGTCCGCCGCGTGCGTAATCCGGGTGGCGCCGGCCATCGCGCCCCACACACCCAGCATCACCAACGCCAGCAGCGCCAGCGCCAGCAGGATTTCGAGCAGCGTGAAGCCGCGGGAGCGCCGCGGCCCGGGCAAAGCCCGCCTCCCGTTGCATGCGAACCGTTGCGGCGCAGTTGCCGATGTCGATTGCAGGATGTACATCGTCGCCGGCACCTATTCCTGCTCCGTGTCTGACGGAGCCGCCTGGGCTCGCTGGGTGGACAACCGCAACGTGCGACCGGCGCCATATTGCACCGCGACATCGAGCTGGTACAGGTCGATGCCCGACGGCTGCGCCACCAGTACGTCTCCCTGCTGCAAGGCCGCTCCGTCCTGCACGCCCGATGGCGATGGCGACGGTTTCGGCAAGCCGTGCACCTTCAGCGTCCAGGCCATGCCGTCGTCGAACGTGCCGGACAGCGTTTCATCCTTCAGCGGCGCTTCGAGTCCCTGCCCGGCCAGCAGGCTCTGCGCATGTTCGACCGCGGTGTTGAGCGCGGCGCTGTTCGCCGCGTTGTGCGCCGACTTGCCCAGCGCGCCCAGCCCGACCGCAAACGCAATCGCGAGCAGCGCGATCGCGGCCAGGACTTCGATGAGGGTGAAGCCGCGCGAAAACCGGGACCCGGCGCCCGCGACCCGTCCTATGGAATCTCGCGCCATGACCTTCACTGCGGCGTTCCGCTGCTGACGGTCACCGCACCGGTCAGCCAATCGACGTCGATGCGTGCGCTGCGCCGGTCATCGCCGAGCACGATGTTGCCGCCGCTGGAACTGCCATCGGGAAAATAGCGGATGCGCGCAACGCCGCTCCGGTCGCTTTCCTGCAGCGCCGACGTCACGCGCACGTCCGCGCCGGCCGGAAATGCATGCGGTTCGCGACCGGGCGCGGCCCACGCGTGGCCGCGCAGATCGACCGTGAACCATTGCGGCTTGCCGGTGGCCATCGCGCGCGTGCGGGTGTCGCGCAAACCCGCCGCCACCCTTTGCGCCGAAGCTTCCAGTTGCCCGCGCGCACGTCCGCGCAGCGACACGGCGGTCACGGTGACGGCGATCGCGATCAACACGATCACCGCCAGCATTTCGATCAG
>DAIUEL010000071.1:9636-12078 GCA_036845145.1 Rhodanobacteraceae bacterium
CTACTGCCAATTTCCGGAGTCACGATCGATGCCCTCGCCGCCCGGCTTGCCGTCGCGGCCGTAGAACAGGACATCGTACTGGCCGTGCTTGCCGGGATAGACGTAGCCGTACGGATGCCGGAACGGGTCGGTCAGATCCGCGGGCTTGGCATACGGGCCGTTCCACGATGGCGCATTCAAGGGTTTGGTGATCAGGTCGTCCAGCGACTTGGGCGGCGATCCGTTGTCGAGCGCATACGCCTGCACATCCTGATCGAGTTTGGTGACGCCGATCTTGCCGGCATCCCATTTGCCGGTATCGACCCGCCCCGATACCGAGCGCGCCACGATCACGCCGACGATGCCCAGCAGGACGATTACGGCCAGCATTTCGAGAAGCGTGAAACCCGGTACCCGGGAACCGGGGGCCGGGCACCGGAAGCGCTTGCGAAGACGGCCCCGCCCGGGGGGCGCATGGATGCGTCGCGAATGGCGTGGCCAAAGCCCGGTCACGTAGCGATCTTCGCCTTGGCCGGTCCCCGGTCCCTGGTCCCTGGTCCCGCTCACGATCGTTGCAAGCATGCTCAAACCTCGTCTTTGAAAATCATTGGATGCTGCCCGTCAGGCTCAGCAGCGGCAGCAGGATCGACAGCATGATGCCCGCCACCAGCAGCGCCATCACGATCGTCAGCACCGGCACCAGCGCCGCGAGCATCTTGTCGATCGCCGATTTGACTTCGCCATCGTAGGTGTCGGCCGCGCGCAGTAGCATGTCGTCCAGCGTGCCGGATTCCTCGCCCACCATGGTGATCTGGATCGCGAGCTTCGGGAAGCTGGTGTGCATGGACAGCGCGTGCGAAAGCGAGTCGCCGCCCTTGACCGATTCGATCGCCGGTTCCAGTTGTTCCGACAATTCCCGATTCGACACCACCTGGCGCGCGATGCCCAGCGCGGCCAGCAATGACACGCCGTTCTTCAGCAGCGAGCCCAGCGTGCGCATCAGGCGCGCGGTATCCACTTTCAGCAGCAACGGCCCGAACACCCTGACGCGCAACAGCCGCGCGTCGAACGCGCGCCGGGTTTCGGGATCGCGCATCCGGCCCGCCGCCCACAGCCCCGCGATGACGAGGGCGACCAGCACCAGCAACCCCCAATCGTGCAGGAACGTGCCGATGGCCATCAGCACGCGCGTGATCAGCGGGATCTGCACGTTCATGTCGTGGAAGATCGGCACGAACTGCGGCAGCACGTACGCCAGCAGCAGGATCAGCGACCCCAATACGCCGAACAGCAGGAACGCCGGATACACCAGCGCGCCGACGACGCTTTCGCGTAATTTGCGCGCGCGTTCGAGGTAGTCGGCCAGGCGCGCGAGCGCGGCATCCAGCGCGCCGCCGGCCTCGCCCGCGCGCACCATGCTGAGGTACAACTTCGGAAACACGCCGTGTTCCTGCTCCATCGCGTGCGACAGCGAAGCGCCGCCGCGCACGCGATCGCGCACGCGTTCGACCACGTGCCGCGCGCGTTCGCCTTCCGGCAACTCCAGCAGCATCTGCAGCGCGCGATCCAGCGGCAGGCCTGCGTGCAGCAGGATGCCGAGTTGCGAGGTGAATTCGACCAGTGCGTTGCCCGCCAGCGACTTCCTGCGAAAGCCACCCAGCAAGGATCCGCCGCCCCCCGCGTCACCGGCTTCCAGCGGCACGTTGCCCTGTTCCTGCAGCCGCTGGATCACGTCCTCGACGGACGCGGCATCCATGCGGCCCTGCACGGTTTCGCCGGAGGGCGTGACAGCTTTGTAATGGAAGGAGGCCATCAAGAGCCAGGCAGCAGGACAAAGGGAGCAAGGACGATCAAAAGCCGCCCGGAGCGCATGAAGTCGCGCGTGATGCGCCAAGTGCAGGAGCTCAGTTTATTCCCTGCTCCCAGCCCTCCGCTCCCTCGGGGGTCAGGCTTCCTGCGTGACACGCAACACCTCTTCCACGGTGGTGAGTCCGGCCAGCGCTTTGCGCAAGCCGTCCTCGTACATCGTGCGCATCCCGCTCTGGCGCGCGGCACGTTCGATATCGCCCGCATCGGCGTGCTGCATCAACAGGCGCCGCAATGCATCGTTCATGGTCAACTGTTCGATGATCGCGAGCCGGCCACGAAAGCCGCTGGGGTTTTCCGCCGACGCTTTCGGGCGATACAGGCGCAGCGGACGGCGGCTGGTGAGTTGGTCGAGGCCGAGTTCCGCGACCATTTCGGGCAGCGGTTCGTAGGCCTCCGCTGTCGCGGGATCGAGCCGCCGCACCAGTCGCTGCGCCACGATCGCGTTGACGGTGGAAGCGATCAGGTAATCCTCGACGCCCATGTCGAGCAGGCGCGTCAGGCCGCCCGCGGCGGAATTGGTGTGCAAGGTCGAAAGAACCAGATGCCCGGTGAGCGCGGACTGGATCGCGATCTTGCAGGTTTCCAGATCGCGCA